>CAYVBC010000011.1:0-20252 GCA_964449545.1 uncultured Clostridia bacterium
AAGATTTTCCGTTCCCGTCACGCTGACACCGGGAAACGTATAATCAATTCCCCGGAGACGCGGGGCGCGTCCCACAATGAAATCATCTTCCACATGGATCCGCGCGCCCATGCGCCGCAGCCCTTCCAGGTGAAAGTTGAACTTCCGGTCACCAATGGGACATCCACCGGGGAGTGAAACCCTGGCTTCACCGGCACGGGCAAGCAATGGACCCAGCAATAGGATTGAAGCCCGGCTGGTTCGGACGATCTCCGGCGGGACACAACAGGATCTTATTCCGGACAGGCAAATCTCCACATTCCCATCATGAAAATCCGTTTCAGCGCCCAAACCGTTCAATGCATTCAGCATGACACGGATGTCCTCAACCTCGGGAACATTCCGGATTTTAAAGGGCTGGTCACTGAGAAGGACCGATGCCAGCTCCGGGAGCGCGGCGTTTTTTGCTCCTGAAACCGTCACGGAACCATGAAGGGGTCTCCCCCCCTGAATTCGGATCATATGAGAGTACATGAATAACCATTATACCCATGAATACATGGTTTTTCAAGAATTTCATTACATCCGGATCGGATAAAAAAAAAGGGCGCGACCAGGAATGGCCGCGCCCTGAGAATCAGGAGACTAATCGCGCCTGCGAACCGGCCTGTCTCCCATTCGGGAGTTCATTCTCTTATTGCGCCGCCACATCCGTTTGCGGACGTCATGCTTCCCCTCGTCAATCTTCTTGATCTGTTCAGGGGTAAGAAGGTCCCGGACATCCAACAGGTGGTTGATTCGAGCCAGCCGGATCTCGGTCCACGAATCACTGACGCTGCGGACCGCTTTTTCCAGTGCTTTTCGGTCCACCTTTTCCGAATCAAAAAGTGCTTTCAGCTTAATGCCGCGAATCCGGGACTCGGCCGTACTCTTCACCATCCACTCCTGGTGATTCCGGTCCATTTTGCGGATCTGTGCTACCTGCGTTTCAGACAGACCGATTTTATCCGCCACGCGAAGAATCATTCGGGGTGGATACAGATTCATTTCCACCATCTGGAGACCATGATTCATATGCCGCATCATCTCCGGTCCCCGACCCTTGTCACCGCGAGCACGGTTCTCCTGGGAAAACCCCATTCCCCACGCCAACATTAACGTTACAACCAATACAGTCAATTTCTTCATCGTCTTTTCCTCCTTATCCGAGTTTCCCGGAATATCATCCGGAAACTCTGGAAGAGAAACACGCGAGGAAGGCCAATCTTGCATTATCAGGGAAACCGATTTGCCTTTCCACTTTCCTAAGCATACAATGGATAAAAGTTTTATTCCCTAGGAGGAGACCATGAAGAGATTTCTGACAATCTGTATGCTGGCCGGATTACTGATCGCGTTCCAGGCGTGTGGCGGCGGGAATGATCCCAAGTCGGTCATGGGTGACTACCTGACCATAATGGACGGGTATATCGGAGATATGGAAAAATCGGAAACCGCGGAACAGGTGGCGGAGGCCACGAACAATTGCGCGGATCGTATGGAAGCCATTGTTCCACGCATGAAAGCCATGATGGAAGCACATCCGGAGTTGAAGGATATGCGTGGCGAGAATGTACCGGAGGAATTTTCCGAGTACAGTGAGAAAATCAAATCCATGGGACCCCGCATGATGGGACTCATGGGAAAACTCATGCAATACGGGAATGATCCCGTGGTCAAGGAAGCCAATCAGAGATTCCAGAAAGTCATGTCCTCTCTCAAGGACTGACATTCATGAACCGGGGTGGTGTTTTGCGCTTCCCCGGTTTTTCTTCCCCTTCTTCAGAATCATCAAAAATATCCGCAATACCGTAACCGCCGCCGGGGTGACTCCCGGAATTTTCAGCGCTTCCCCCAGTGTCCTCGGGCGCCGGGTTTCCAGTTTCTGACAGACTTCCACGGAAAGCCCGCTGACTTGACCATAGTCCATATCCGCGGGAATCACAATTTCACCAAATCGCGCGATCCGTTCCGCTTCCATGCGCTGGTTGTGTACATACCCGGCGTATTTAACTTCAGCTTCAATGTATGAGATATCCGCAAGTGAAGCGCCGGGCAGCAGGGATTCTCCGCTTAACGCCTCCAGGTCTGAAAATCCGATCTCCGGCATTTTCAGAAGATGGAGCAGGGTGCGGCTTTCCCCTCCATGCCTGACTCTCCGATTCTTCAATTCCCCGATCACCTTGTGCAGGCCCTCCAGTCGCCGGGTCTCCCTCCGATAAAATGGCTGATCCATCAACCCAACACGACTGGATACTTCCGCGAGGCGCTCAAACGCATTATCCTCTCTCAACTGCAGGCGATATTCCGCACGGGATGTAAACAGGCGATAGGGCTCGTCCACACCTTTATAAACGATATCATCAATCAGGACGCCCATGTACGCCCGATCACGTTCAAGAACAAGCCCCTCCTCCCCCCTCAGTTTCAATACACTGTTGATGGCCGCCATCAGCCCCTGGGCCGCGGCCTCCTCGTACCCGGATGTCCCGTTCACCTGGCCCGCGAAATAGAGATTTTCCACTGCGCGGCTCTCCAGGGTCGTTGTCAGCTCGGTGGGTTGAAGGGCATCATACTCAATGGCATACGCCGGGCGCATCATGACGGAACGCTCCAAGCCGGGAATTGCGGCCAGGATTTGATGCTGAACATCAACCGGAAGGCTTGAAGAGAGTCCGTTCACATACACTTCACGGGTATCCAGACCCTCGGGCTCAAGGTAAAAATGATGACGGTCACGATGAGGGAACTTGACGATTTTATCTTCGATGGAAGGGCAATACCGGGGTCCGATCCCATCGATTCTGCCCGAATACAGGGGGGATCGATCCAGATTATCCCGGATTACCTGGTGCACCGAATCACTCGTATGTCCCATATGACATATGATCCGGTTCCGGACCGGCTTGCGGGTAAAAGCGGAAAAAGGAGTCGGTGGCTCATCTCCAGGTTGAGGCGAAAAAACGGAATAATCCACGGAATCCGCGTGAATCCGCATGGGCGTTCCGGTTTTCAGACGGATCACCTCAAATCCCAGATCACGGATCTGGCCGGCAAGATGTATGGATGCCGGTTCATTGGCCCGCCCGGCGGAATAGACTTTATCTCCGATATAGATTTTCCCGTCCAGGAAGGTTCCGGCAGCAACAATCACCGCATCACATGAAAGTTCATGCCCCGCCTGCAGTTGAACTCCCACCACCCGGCCATTCCGAATGATCAGTTTTTCCGCGGTCGACTGATACAGCGAGAGACCATTGATTTTTTCCAGGGAGCTCCGTACATATTCCCGGTATCTTGAGCGATCGTTCTGGGTTCGCGTGGCCCGTACCGCCGGACCTCGGCTGCGATTGAGAACTTTGAAATGAATCCCCGTCGCATCGGCCGCGCGGGGCATGACCGCCCCGAAAACATCCAGCTCCTTCACCAGGTGCCCCTTGGCGATTCCCCCGATGGATGGATTGCAGGACATCTGTCCGATGGACTCCAACTGCATGGTTAACAGGATGGATTTCGCTCCCATCCGCGCCACGGCCGCCGCAGCTTCGACACCGGCATGACCGCCGCCGATCACCACAACAGTCGGGATTTTTCTTATCATGTTCATTTCCCGATGCAGAAACTGGAAAAAATCTCCCCAAGAACTTCTTCAGTGGTCACCTCTCCCGTAAGACGCCCGATAAAGTCCAGCCCGTGGCGAAGTTCTTCGGCAAGCAGCTCCATGGATCCCGAACCGGAGCGGATCCCCCGCGTCAGAAGGTCCAGGATGGCCCCCAGTTCCCGCAGGAGGTCACGCTGACGCGCGCTGATGGCAAAGTCCATTTCACGTTCCGTAAGCCCCTGGATCGAACGGCTGAGGAATTCACGGACACCGTCCACCTGGGGATCCTCCCGGGCTGATATCTCACAGTATTCATCACTCCCGTAGGCGTTCCGGATCTGCTCAAGGGAGTTCAGATTCGCGACATCGATCTTGTTGGCGACAACCTGGTGAGGGCGTGTCCCAACCATCCGTTCCACATCCCGGTCCGCCTCCTGCAAAGGTTCCGAAGCATCCAGGACAAAAAGAACGATATCACTCTGGGCGATCCGGTCCGAACCGCTGCGGATTCCCCGGGATTCCAGATCATCTCTGGCGCCACGATTCCAGCCGGCCACATCAATCAACTCCACGGGAAACCCTTCCACATAAAAGGTTTCCGAAAGAAAGTCCCGTGTCGTACCGGGCTGTGGCGCGACCAGTGCCCGTTCCCGCCGCAACAGTGCGTTAAACAGGGATGATTTGCCCACATTGGCCCGCCCGGCGATCACCACCCTCAATCCCCGTCTCAGTATATCGTTGAATTCCGCGTTCTCCAGAATGACCTGAATCTCTCCTCTTGCCCCATCCACTGCCTGTAAAGCGGGGATTTCTCCGAGGAACTGGTCTTCGGCAAATTCGAGCTGGGTCTCCAATGCCACACCCAGTTCAATCATGGCCGCGCGCAACGCCTTCATCCTCCGAGACAAGCCGCCTTCCAATGATGCCAGGGCCATGTCCACGCCAAAACGGGTGCGGGCGTGAATCAGTTCATTGACCGCCTCCGCCTGAACCAGATCCAGTTTACCGTTCTGGAATGCCCTGAAAGTGAACTCTCCCGGTAGCGCCTGGCGGGTTTCGTTACGGAATAATTCCGCAAGCAGCGCTTCGGCAACCAGCGGATTACCATGAAGAGAGATTTCAACCACATCTTCGCCCGTATAAGAGTTGGGAGCCGGAAACCAGGTGGCCAATGCCTGATCCACCATCCTCCCCTGACAGCTGAGGTAAACCAGAGTGGCTGTGCGAGGAATCAGTGACCCGGGCATGCCGGAAGCGCATGCCCGCAATGCCTTCAGCGCATCCGGCCCTGAAATCCGGATAACGGCGATGGCTGAAACCCCCGGAGGAGTGGACAGAGCCGCTATGGTATCGTCTTCCAGCTGCAGGTCCCGGTTTCGCGTCACTTGGGCCGGATGGTGATGATCTTCAGAAAGCTGTCTCCTTCGCTGACGGATTCCAGTTCATTGTACTTATTGACCGTCATGTGTACAATCCGACGTTCGAATGGGTTCAGCTCCTTTAACTCAATCGGTTTGCCGGCTGATTTGACTTCCCGGGCAAACCGGTGGGCCAGTTGAGTCAACTCACGCTCCCGCTGCTTGCGGAAGTTCTCGCATTCACAATAGATTTTCCTGCCAAGTGAGTCGGAATAGAGACGGTTGACCAGGTATTGGACCGCATTCAGCAGGTTGCCGTTCTGATAAAGCATCAGGCGGTAATCCCGTCCCTTGAAATGAACCATGACAAAGCGGTTGCGCTCACGGATCGTGAAGTTCAGCTGCAGCCCCATGGCGTCAATCATCTGCTGGATGAATCCCTCCAGAGATCGGGATGGGTCGTCATTCTCCACCCAGGCCTGGATGTAGATTTCACGCTTGCGACGACCGAAAAAACGGGTTTTCTCGGTAACGATCTCGTATTGGATCTCCTCTTCAGGGACCTCGTAGTGGTAAGCTGCCTGGGTCAGCGCATCCTTCAATGTATTGGAGAAGAACTCCTTTTTTTCACTCATGGCTATTTTGCCCCTTTCTTGCGCTTCAGTGACTTCAACTGACGTTCTTCCTCTTTTTTCCGGGCATGAATGGTACGGTTGATAAATTTCTGTTGTCCCAGTTGCAGGACATTGGAAACCGCCCAGTAAAGCGTCAGTCCACTTGGAAGGTTGGCCACGAAAATTGTAATCACAACGGGCATGATATACATCATCTTCTTCTGCATGCCTTCGCCCGTGGAGGGAGTCATCTTCTGGAGGATGATCTGAGTGACTCCCATCAGAATCGGCAATACATAAAAGGAATCCTTCAGCGACAGGTCACGGATCCATAAAATCCAGGGTTCGTGACGCACACTGATGGAAACAGCCAGCAATCGAAAAAGGCCCCACAGTATCGGCAACTGCAGCAACATGGGAAGGCATCCACCCGCGGGATTGACCTTTTCCTTTTTATACAGCGCCATTAATTCAACATTCATTTTCTGACGCTGCTCCGGATCCTTGGGATTGCGATATTTCTTTTTAATGGCCTTCATCTTCGGCTGCAACGTCTGCATCTTGGCCATGGACACACTGGAGGAGTAGGTCAGGGGAAACAGAAACAATTTAAGGAAAAAGGTAAATATGACAATCGCCCAGCCATAGTTCGGGACAAAACCATGCACCAGTGTGATTCCTTTGAGCATGATCTTCGCGATGGCGCCGAACCATCCATATTCAATCACTTTATTGATCTGGAAAAACCGGTCCGTCTCACCAGCCAGAATCTGTTCATCCTTCGGGCCCATATAAACCCTGGCGGGATTGGTCACAGTCAGGTACGCATACACCTCGGGCTTATTCTTGTCCGTACGATCCCGGATCAGGTTCCAGCGAATCTCAGTCCCCTTTCGCGCGGCATCAAAAACAGCCGCGAAATAAGTGGTTTCAAAGGCGGCCCAATAGTGGTAACCGCTCACCACACCCGCGCCCGTTTCCAGTAAAGGATTCCCCTTCGACGGCATGGTCTTCTGCTTGGCGAACACCACGGAGTTGATGTCTGATCCATCGAAAGCCCCGATCTTCAATCCCGACTGCATGGCCCGGTTCGGGTCCCGCTCATTTTCCAGTTCGGGGCCGAAAACAACGGGTACATCCAGGGTCTTTCCTTCACGCGTGACCTGGATGTCCAGGTCAATCACATAAGAGCCGGGGCGGATGGTGAACGACTTCCGCACGTAAAGATTCTTTTCTGCTTCCGCATATTCGAAAACCACTTTTCCCGGAGACGTGGCGGACACGGAAGAAGTGCCGGATGATTTGAAAAACGCCTGGTTCAGCGTCCGGAAGAGTTCATCCTCGCTGAATGGCGCAAAATGAAAAGGATAGACACCAAACCGTTGCGCACTGGCCGCAACCAGGTCCAGGGGCGCTTTTTTATCATTCATGTACTTCTTAAACACAAATGATTTCAACGCCGCCCCACGGTTGGTGAAGACAGCGGTAAACAGATCGTTCTCCAACACCACATCCGCTTCGGTTGTTCCGCGAAGATCCTCGGAAACATCAGGCCTGGGCGCTTCCGTGACTTCTTTTTCATCAGTGGGCTCTGCCTTTCCAAAAAGGGCGGACACATCCCCCCCCGTTGCAGGCTGTACTTCCCGGGAAGCGGGTGGTGTTCCCCCGGGTTCCACGACTGTCGCGGCGGCAGACTGTGACGCCGGGACGGGAACCGGTTTGGGCCCCAGAAAATACTGGTATACAGAAATCACCACGATAGACAAGGCAATGGCCAGAATCAGTCGTTTGGTATCCATTTAATCTTCACCTCAAAGGATTCAGGAACCGGGTCCATTCCACCCGGATGGAGCGGTTGGCATTTCAGCAGGCGGACAAAAGCAAGCCAGCTTCCACGCAACGCGCCAAAACGATGGATGGCTCCGTAGGCATATTCGGAACAAGTCGGCTCAAAGCGACAATGTCGCCCCAGCAAAGGCGAGAGTACTTTTTTGTACCCCCTCAGAAGACTCAACAGCAGATGTTTCATTCCCGTTAATCAATCCGGTTCAGCGCGCCGATAAAAATTTTCCGGACCTCATCGAAGTCTTCGTGGTTGAACCGGCTTTTCATCACCACCCACAAGTCATGGGGACTCCCCATCAATTCGCGGTGATTACGGAACAACTCCTTCATCGTACGCTTAATATAATTACGCTGAACCGAGGAACCGACCCTGCGATTCACCGAAATGGCGAATCGATGAAACGGATATCGATTCCGCTTGTAATATAAAAAAAAAAGCCATTTCGAATTCGATCGGCATTCTTCAGTAAAAAACGGAACTCTTCGCCCTTTCGAATCCGCTGCGAGCGGGGAAGACGGCGGGACTCCATTACAGCGCCAGCCGTCTCCGTCCTCTGCTACGGCGGCTATTCAGAACGGCCCGTCCGCCCCGGGTGGCCATACGGGCGCGGAAACCATGGGTCTTCCTGCGTTTCAAATTATTTGGCTGGTATGTTCTCTTCACGTCAACTCCTCACAATGATCGACTGTAAATCACAATATTATCGAACAGAGGGTGGTTTGTCAAGTGTTTCCATACACTCGTTACCGGCCTTTAAGGATCATGAGGGTAAAATCATCCCTGTAACTTCTTCCCCCGGAAAACGCTTCTATTGCGGAAACAAGCTTATTTTTCAACTGACCGGCTGACAGGGAGCGTCTTTCAATCACGAAGTTTTCAAGCCTCTCTCTGCCGAACTCCTCACCCTCCGCATTCTCCACTTCCACCACGCCATCCGTAAAGGCCACCAGCCACTCTCCCGGTTCCAGCCTGAAAGTTTCCTGCTCGTAAACGGCTTCCGGCAGGAACCCGGTAAGGAATCCGCCCCGATTCAGCCGCTTAACTCCCCCATTGGTATCCACGGTGAACGGAGGCTCATGACCGGCATTTACGGTAGTGACCTGCTGATTCAAATCATCCACAAGCATCCAGAAAACCGTTATAAAGCGCTGACCGCGGGTAAATTCATGGATCAGAGAATTCGATTTGGCGACAGATTCGGCCGGAGTGGATTGAAAAAGATCGTTTACCGAGTGAAAAACAGCCTGGGATGAGGCCGCCAGCAACGCAGCCGGCAGTCCTTTTCCTTCCACATCCGCGATCAGGACGGGATATCTGCCCCCGCGGGTTTTCAGGATGTCATAGTAATCGCCTCCCACTTCATGGATCGGGCGATATTCCACGCACAGTTCAAATCGCTTCAACTTCGGAATCGACTGGGGAAGGAGAGAATGCTGAATATCATGGGCAATCTTGATTTCATGCGCGATGCGCTGGCTTTCAATCAGGCGGTTCACCATAAGGGCGTTGTGAATGGCAATCATGGCAAACCGGGAGATGAAAAAGGCCAGATCCAGATCGTCTTCCGATAAAAGATCCCGATTAAATCGCAAGCCCAATCCCATAATCGCTGTACCGCCACCAGACTCTACGGGAACCAGGTAGTGAATCCTGAATTGACGGAATTGTTCCCGAATCTCTTCAGAGCTGAATTCCATTTCATCCACGTTGCGAATTTCATCTATTCCGGACAGTGAACCCAGCACGGAAGAAAAAAAGGCCTCTCCGGTCTCTCCCAGAGAAAAACCGCGTTTGTGAAAAATTCCGTTTTTTTTATCGTGAATAAAGATCCGGGATACCCCCATCTGCCCCATGATCGTGGAGAAGAAGACGCGGATAATATGATCGATATTAAACGAAGAGTACAGGGTGGAAGAAAACTCATATATGGAGTTAAACTGAAACCGCTTCAGTTTAAGCTCGCGGATCAGCTGACCGCTTCCCGCTTCTTCCATTTGATCATCTCACAGGTGTTGAGACCGTTTCGGGTGGAGTACTGGACGGAATCCATGATTCTCCGCATCAGTTGAACGCCGAGGCCACCCTTTCGCTTCTGCTTGATCAGGCGCTCGACACTGAGGTGTTCCTCCTCCATCTTCGGCGCGATACCGGAATATATGATTCGGATCTTCACACCCCGGGGGTCGGTAAAAAATTCAATTCGTATATCATGTCCGGGATCATATTGATAGGAATGCTTGATGACATTGGTAATCGCCTCGTCAACGGCCAGGGCGATTTTCTGAATTTCCGAAGACCCGAAACCCAGGATCTCCACCATGTGTCGGGTGAGCTCCACGACCATTTTCAGCAATTCCGTACGAGACGGAATGGTCACCACAAGATCTGCCTGGGCGTTAAACATCAGCTCCGAAAGCCAGGATTGCGGATGGTTCATCCTGGATAAATTCATAAACATCCGTGAATCCAACCAGATCAAAAATGTCATAGACCTGGGTGTTCACACAGCATAACTTGATGTCGCCATGCTTCTCGCGAATCTCATCCAGATACCCCATGATAATGCCCATCCCCGCGGAACTGATATAATCCAGTTTTTCGCAGTTGATGATGATTCGAAGAATCCGACTCTCCAACATGCGCAGGATCTCTTTCTCAAACCGTTCCACGTGGTGGGCGTCCAGGTGTCCTTTGGGGTAAATCACCGCAACATGGTCATCTATTCTGGAACGCAGTTGAAAATGCTTCATTGATTCACCTCAATCCGCATCCATTGTAATGAATCCCGGTATTGAATGCAACCAGGGTTTCACGCCACCACCACCACCGCCACGGCCACGGCTCGCTCATGGGAAATGGAAAGATGGATCTCCCTGTTCCCCCGGTTCCGAAACTCTTCCAATGTTCTTCCGATCAACCGGATTGCAGGTTTTCCCAATGAGTCACGAACCACATCCACTTCCTGCCAGCCCATTCCCAGTCGCCATCCGGTTCCAAGGGCTTTGAAGAAAGCCTCTTTTGCCGCGAAACGTGCCGCGAAATGGGTTTCACGTCGAGCCATGGATTCACAATACGAGATTTCTCCCCCAGTAAAAAGGCGCTCCGCGAAGCGGGGATTCCGTTCCAGTGCTTCACGCACACGCCGGATATCCACCACATCAATTCCCAATCCGCGAATTTTCATTGTACCCCGCAACCATTATAGCGCATCTTTTTCCACAAGTTCCATACCTGTCATCAAAACCGGACATAAAAACGTCCAAACCCCGGGCACGGTTTTTGCTTCTTCATTTTTTGTTGCAATGCAAGTAAAGTGGTGGAATCATGTTCATGATGGTATAGAAGATGAAACGACAGAACGGCCCAATGGAGGTAAGAATGAAGATCGTCACTGCCATATGTTTGACGGCCCTTCTGCTATCAGCCTGTTCGGTACAGAAGGTGCACACAGAGATGCGCTTCGCGAACCAACTGGCTGAAAAAGGATTGTGGAAAGAGGCCCGATACCGCTGGGAAAAGCTTCTGAAAGACAACTCCAACTCCGCGGCTCTCTTAAACAACCTCGCCGTGTCCATGGAACAACTGGGGCAGCGGAAACAGGCGGAAGAGTTGTACAGAAAAGCCCTCGCGATATCCCCCGGAAACACAACAATCCAGCGCAATTTCGAACATTTCCGCAACCCGGAATCCGCAGCAAAGGAGAAAAAGGATGCAAAAGAGAAACAGCCGCAGAAAACGAATCGCCCTCGCCGCTAGCCTGGCATGTGTCCTGATTCTGAGCGGATGCTCTGACACTCTACTCCGCGTACAGGTTCCGATTCCCAATGAATCACCCATGCCCTTTGATCAATACAGCAAGATCATCCTGGGCGGGTTTGGCGAAAAGGTGGAACCGGATTCCTTTGTCCCGGAAAAACGGGTTCGGGCGTTCTTTTTAAAGGATGTCTCCACGTTGATTCGAAAACCGGTCCTGGACTTTCCGGAGCTCTCTTCAGACTCTCCCCGACTCCGAACTCTCGGTCCCGCTCTACTGATCACCGGAAACCTGAACACGACTTTCAAAAAGCGGAATATTATCGATGAAACTCACAGCAAATACGGAGATCTCATCCGGAAATTCAAAGACGTGCAGAGTTGGAACATGGAAATGTCCGTTGAATTCATTGATGCGGAATCCGGAAAAGTAATTTCACGGTTTAATACCAAACGGGAATTGAAGGAGGCGAAGCATACGGATATGGCCTTCAACTACATCAAGCTCTTCAATCAGGTCACCGATCGATTTGTCGGACGGATGACAGTCAGGGAAAGCATGCAGGATCGCTTCCTGCTCACAGAATAGGGGAACGGCATGAAAATCACAAAATTGACTTCGATCATGGTGCTGATCCTGACCCTCTCGGGAGGACTCGGCGCCCAGTACGGGTTCTACGGAAAGAATAAAGTGCGCAGGACCCATTTTGACTGGCAGTTCGTTGAATCCGAACATTTCCAGGTCTTCTACTACTCCGATAAAAAGGACCTGATTCGTTTTATTACCAGATCCGCGGAAAAGGCGCACAAACAGATATCCGATTTTCTGAATGTCCGCATTGAAGACAAGATCCCCCTGATCTTCTATAACTCCCACATCGACTTCGAGCAGACCAACCTCTTTCCCGGGTTTCTCCCCATCGGGGTTCAGGCCTTTGCGGAGCCCATCGCGCATCGTGTCGTTTGCCATGGAGACATGCCGCCGGAGGTACTGGCCCGCACAATCACCCATGAGCTGGGGCACATCTTTGAATATCAGATTATCTTCGGAGGCATTACTCAATCCGCCACGGCCATCCGCTCCCCACCTTTGTGGATGATGGAGGGATTTTCCGAATATGTCACCCGGGATTGGAACACATTCAACCTCCTGACCGTCCGGGACGCCGTACTCAATGACCGCATCCCGGAGCTTCAGAAAAACTGGGATCTTGTTTCATCCTACATGACGGGTAGAACCCCCTATGACATGGGACACATGGTATACGACTTCATCGAACAGAGATTCGGGAAACGCGCGGTCCGGAACCTGCTGCAGTCCACGCGACCGGGTTCTCTTCTGGCAAAGCGTAACAGCCCGTTCAAGTTTCTGGGCACATCTCGCAAGTCCTTCAATTTCGAATTCAAAAAGTACGCCCGGAATCGCTTCCGGGAGTTCCTTTTCCGGGAAAATCCCGAAGATTACAGCTTCCCCGTGGGACCGGAGTTCCCCTATGCATATGCATTCTCGCACCGTATCTCTCCCTCGGGGGAATTGCTGGCCGTCTTAACCGCTAACATTAAAAAGAGCAAACTCGAACTGGTACTGGTCTCCATGAAAGATGGAAAAATCATAAAAAACATCACTCCCGGATATACATCACGCTATGATTTCATCGAGTACCAGTTTAATCCGGCGGATGGAACTTCATTCACATGGGATCGAAACGGAGAACAGGTTGCGTTTTTCGCCCGCAAGGAGTTGATGAATTACCTGGTGGTCATGGATGTGGTCAGCGGAGAACTGCTCCACCAGATCCCCCTCAAGGAGATCCACGCTCCCTCTTCTCCTGCCTTTCTCCCGGACAACAAAACGTTGTGGTTCACCGCAATCAAGGATTCCATCGCGCAAATCTATGAACTGAATATTGAAATCGGGAAGCCCCGTCTCCTGACCACCAACCATCTGTTTATCCGTTCCCTGGACATCTCCCGGGATGGAAAGGAAGTGGTGTTTTCCGCCCGTTCAGGCAACTACTTCGATATTTACACCGCTCCCACGGACCGGCTTCATGAACCCGTCCAGTTGACCCGGACCCAATTCAATGACATTTCACCTTTCTTTTCCGAGGATGGGCGATATATCTATTTCAGTTCCGATGAGCGGCAAGCGATCAACATCTACGGCATCGACCGGCACACCCGTACCCGTCACCGGTATTCCGATGTGCGTACGGGAAATTTTTTCCCCGTCGAGATTCCCGGAAGCCCCGGCGAAGTGGTAATTTCCTCTTTCCATAAGGGGATTTTCAACCTGTACAGGAAGAACATCTCCACCAGCCTGGAGCAGAAGACCCTCCCGCCTCCCGCACCGGTAAATCAGACTCCATCTAAAACAGATGGAGAAAAATCCGGTTCTCCCGCAGAAAGTTCGCCCTATACCTCCCGAATCGGATCGGCTACCGCCGCGCCCGAAGTGGAGATCGAAGAGAAGGGCCGCTATAAACCCTTCAAGAAGATGTATGTCAGTTCACTCCCGTATATCGGAGTCGGATATTCCTCAAACGGAAACTTTCTCGGCTACACAAGTATCAACGCAACGGACCTGATGGGTGATCACAACCTGAACCTCTCCCTGGCCACCCAGTACGGGTACCGCTCCTTCCGTCTCACCTATACCAACCTGTCGCACAGACTCCAGTATTATGCCAGCCTCTTTTCCTGGAATGACGGCTACTATTACTACACCACCCAATCGTATTTCTCACTCCGCAAACGTTTTGGCATCGAGGCGGGATTTTACTACCCATTCAGCCGCGCGGCGCGGCTTTCCTTCGGCGCTTCTTTTTATCGGCAGGAAGAGGATTCCGACCTGATTTACCTGCAGAGGAAACTCCCCTATGGACAGTATTTCTCGGGGTATTCACTCCCCCTCTCTCTCTCCCTGACCGAAGATGCGATCCGTTTCACCTACTTCGGCCCCCTGATGGGACATACCTACAACATTACATTCAGGAAATTCATCAAAATGGGGGATTCCTTCCAGGACGCCTATACCCTGACCGCTGATTTCCGAAAATACCTTCACCTGGACACACATACCCTGCTGGCACTGCGACTCCGGGGTTTTACTTCAGGCGGAAAACAGCCCATGCTTTTCTGGATGGGCGGAGACAACACCATCCGTGCCTCCAGGTACGCCGGACTGACGGGAAACCACGGCTTTCACATCAACGCTGAGTTCCGTTTTTCCATTATTCATCTGGCGGCCACGCCACTTGGACTGATCGGACCCGTCCGTGGAGCCTTCTTTTTCGACATGGGAGGCATCTGGTTCAACGGGCAGGACTTCAAAATGTTCCAGGAGGGCGGCGGCCTGGGTCTTCAGGATGGGCTTTCATCCTATGGATTTGGAATTCAGGCATTTCTGTTCGGGGTCCCCATGCACTTTGAGTGGGTCCGCAAATGGGATTTTAAACAATCCAGTTATTACGGCTTCAACTTCTGGATTGGTCTTGATTTTTAATCACCGTTCTTCCGGTTCTTGAAATACGCCCGGCATTCAGGGTACAATTGCCCCATGCCTAAGCTGATTGAAGTGGATTGCCCGCAGTGCCGGTCCAAACTCTGGGTTGACATAGAATCCCGCCAGGTCGTCCAGCACAAGAAGGCGACCCGACGTGAAACCGCCGACTTCTCAGATCTTCTTCAGAAGGAAAAGGAAAAGAAGGAGAAAGCGGACCAGCGTTTCGCCCAGGCCCGGGAGCTGGAGCAGGCCAAAAAGGAAAAAGCCAAGCGATTGTTCGAACAACAGATAAAAATCAGCACCGGAAAATCTTGATCCGGAATGCCCAGGAGACAACTATGGAATTTGAGGAACTGAAACAGAAAATTTCATCGGAATTAACCATTGAGAAACCCGATTTCGTGAAGGATACGGATACAAATATCAACATCGGCTTCATCGACCTCACCGCCACCCAGAAACTGATTTTTTCCCTGTCCAATTTCCGCAACAAGCAGTATATCGATATCCGCACCTGGTTCCAGGATCAATCCGGAGAGTGGAAACCCACCAAAAAAGGGGTTCATTTCAACATTGACCTGTTCGAGAACTTTCAGGCGATTCTCAATTCCCTCAACCAGTTGATGAGTTCGGGAAATTGATTTCATTCTGACGGAAGCATCGAACAATGGCCCGAAAACTCCTGTTGATCCATACCGGTGGCACCATCGGCATGGTCCGGGACCAATCCAGCGGTATACTGAAACCGGACCATCTGCTTGACGGCCTTTCCCGCTTTGTCCCCGAGCTGAATGACCTGGCTGAGATTAAAGTGGAAATCCCCTTCCTCCGTGACAGCTCGGAGCTCACGGCGGAACACTGGAAACAACTGGCGGAACTGATCCGGGACCACCGCAACGAAGTGGAAGGCGTGGTGATTTCTCATGGGACCGATACACTTGCGTATTCAGCGTCCGCGTTATCATTCATGCTCACCCATCTCCCCTTTCCCGTTATCCTGACAGGCGCCCAGAAACCGCTGTGCGAACTGCGCAGTGACGCACGAGCCAATCTCATCAATGCCGTGGAACTCGCACTGTCCCGGATCCGTGAAGTAGGGATCCTGTTTGATCACAAACTGATGCGGGGGAACCGCACCGTTAAGAGCCATATCAACCATTTCGATGCTTTCTCCTCCCCGAACTACCCTCTACTGGCACGGATCGGCATAGATATTGAAATCTACAAACAGAACCTTCTGCGCTCCCGCGGCCTGTTCCACGTATTGACAAAAATGGACAACGCCGTTACGGTGTACCGCCTCTTTCCAGGCTGCCACTCTTCCGCTTTTTCACCGCCAGACGATGTCAGGGCTGTGGTCCTGGTGGCTTTCGGAGCCGGGAACGTTCCCCTGATCAGCGGGGACCTCGCGGATCGCGTCGCAAACTGGACACGGGAAGGAAGAATCGTTGTCATCCTCAGTGAAACCCGTGCAGGTCGGCTGGACCCGGGGCTCTATGAATCCGGGGCGCGTCTGCTTGAAAACGGGGCCATCCATGGAGGAGATATGACTTTTGAAGCCGGGATCACCAAACTCATGTTTCTGCTGGGTCAATACAGCGATCCGGAAAGCATCCGAAACGGCTTCAACGCGTCACTGGCGGGGGAACGATCCGAACAGCCCGTCAAACTTCCGACTGAAGGTAACTTTCTCGAATCAGACTGACCATGCGGGCATTGTCCGCATGACCGGTTTTCTGGGCCGTAATCCGTCCACGCATCGGACGCCCCAGAAGGTAGAAATCACCGATAATGTCAAGAATTTTGTGACGCACGATCTCATCGGGAAAGCGCAACTCCGTGTTGATCACCTTTCCACCATCGATCAGAATGAAGTTGTTCATACGGCCGCCCTCGGCCAATCCCATTCTTGACAACTGATTCATTTCATGCACGAACCCATAGGTACGGGCCGGTGCGATTTCCGCTTCAAAACTCTCCGGGCTGTCCAGTACAAAATGGTGGGTCATGGTGCCCAGTGGTTCCGGATATATCACCGTGTATTGGACTTCGAAATGTTCCGAGGGGTCCACGCGGATGAATCGCCCCTCCTCCGATTCGTCCCCCATGATCAGCGTTCGATCAATTACGATTTCCGGAATGAAGCCTTCCTGTTCCTCCACGCCACAGCGACGGATAAATTCACAGAATGATGCGGCGGACCCATCACCGATGGGAACCTCCTTGTTGATCTTCACGGAGAGGTTGGTGATCCCGAATGCGTGAAGGGTCGCCATTAAGTGCTCAATGGTACGCGCCTCAATCCGATCCTTCTTGATGGACGTGGCATGATTGGTGGTGTCTACAAATTCAGCCCTCGCCGGCACATACCCTGATTCGGAGATATTTTCAAAACGGATCCCCTTCCCCACCGGAAGTGGTTTGATCGCCATTCCGGTTTTTTCACCCGAATGAAGACCGATTCCGTAAAAAATATTAGATTCTCGAACGGTTTTTTGTCGACGGGAGACGGCGGGATCCGAATATTCAAAGGTCAACACACCTGAGCTTTCCCGTTTTACGGCTTTTTCATCGCCTTTTTCCCCGTCCACATGCTGCTGAAGCATGGACTTGAGTTTGATATTCTCCTCAACCACCTGTTTGTGTTCCAGTCCTCTTTTCAACACAAAGATCACTTTGTCCAGGCTCAACGGTTTTTCCAGAAATTCATAGGCACCCAGTTTGACGGCCCGGACCGCTGTGGTAATATTTCCATGACCGGAAATCATAATCACAATCTGGGACGGGTCCCGGGCCAGGATCCGGTCAAGGGTCTGCAATCCGTCAATCCCCGGCAGCCAGATATCAAGCAGCACGGCATCAGGCTGGATATTCTCGATTTTCTCCAGGGCTTCCTCTCCTGAGGAAGCAAAAAAGGTGTTGTATCCCTCATCCTCCAGTATGGATGCCAGGGAAACCTGAATGTTTTTTTCATCGTCTACGACCAGTATTTTTTTCATTGTCTATTCCGCCAGTTCTCTTTCTTCCCGCCGATCTTCATTCAGCTCCGACTGCTTCGGAGACGAAAGGTCGATCCGGATTTCATCTTCCGAAATCGTGCAATTGACCTCGTCGGCCCGGGTCCATTCATCCTCAAGCGCACGTCCGGAGATAGGTTCAAGCAATACTTTCTGTATCGTTCGAGAAAGATTGCGGGCTCCGAATTCAAGAGAATACCCTTTCATGGTTATAAAATCCAATACGGCATCATCCACCATCAGGGTCTTACCCCTGCGATTCAGCTCCGCACGAACCGGTGCCAATTGCAGGTTGATAATCTTCCGTATGGAATCTTCATCCAGGTGACGGAAATACACGATATCATCAATCCGGTTTAAAAATTCAGGGGTAAAGAATTTGCGCAACGCCTTTTCGCGTGCGGAACGGGAAACACCCACCCTGTTGCGGGTCCCGTGAAACCCGACATCTTCAGTCTGAAAGAGGGCGGTTCCAATATTGGAAGTCATGATGAAAATCGTATGCGAAAAATCCACAACATTCCCCCGGGCATCCGTCATCCGGCCGGCATCAAAAACCTGGAGGAAGACATTCAGCAACTGGGGGTCCGCCTTTTCCACTTCATCCAGGAGAACAATTGAAAACGGATTCCGGCGCACCCGATCGGTCAGTTGGTTGGTGTCCTGATAACCGACATATCCGGGTGCCGCACCGACGAACCGTGAGTACGTGAAACGCTCCATGTACTCGGACATGTCGATGCGGATCATAAAATCATCCGATCCGTAAAGCGCCTCGGCCAGGGCCAGCGCCGTCTCCGTTTTCCCCACACCCGTGGGGCCGACAAAAAGGAAAATCCCATCCGGTCTCTTCGGATTGACGGTCAAGTTGAGTTTCTTTGCCGATATGGTCGCCGTCAGGCGACGCAGCGCATCATCCTGTCCGACAATCCGCTCCCTCAGAGACCTCTCCATGTTCATGAGGGTCCGCCGCATCGAGATGGACACATGGGAGCGGGGAAGATTCAACATATCCGCCAGCGCTTCAGCCACATCGTCCGGAATCAGGTTGTTCCTCTGCTCCGGTTCCCGATGATTCTTTATTTTCAATTTCGCGACACAGCGGTTCAGGAGAATCAGGGCCCCCAGCGGCAGTTTCCGGGAACGAAAATAACGCTTCGCGTTTTCCACAATAATTTCAAGCACCCCTGGAGCCACAGTGATGCGATCGGTGGCCATCAGACCGGCCGCACGACGACGCAATACTTCAAGAGTGTCTTCCCGCGACAATTCAGGTACCTGCAGCATCTGCAGATGTCCCATCAGGGTGTGGTCTTTCTCAACCGTATTTTTAAACTCTTCATAGGTCGTGGTCGCCACGATCCGGATCGACCCGTCCTTTAAAAACGGCTTCAGAATATTAACCAGGTCCAGGGAGGTTCCACGAGACCCTCCCGAGGACATCATCAGGTGAATCTCCTCCAGCACGAGGATCTCGTTCCCCCTGGAGAATTCAGTCAACAGTTTCAGTGCTTTTTCTTCAAACTGACCGCGGTACTTGGAACCTGAAATCAGATGGAGAAAATTAATTTCCCGAATCCCCCGGGCCTCGATCCGCGGCGGCACGTTTCCCGAATTCAATTCCCTGTCAAGAGCCGAAATCAATGCGCTGCGCCCCACCCCG
Organism: uncultured Clostridia bacterium; assembly: GCA_964449545.1. Lineage (GTDB taxonomy): Bacteria > Acidobacteriota > Aminicenantia > UBA2199 > UBA2199 > UBA876. The sequence goes on from CAYVBC010000011.1 coordinate 19,376, forward strand.
CTCTCGCCCACAATCAAGACATTGGATCGTCCATCCGAGACCATTATCTCCAGCATCTGAGACAGTTCACGTTCACGGCCGACCAATCCTCCCAGGGCCGTATCATCGGGTTCGGAAATTTTCAGAAAAGGTTCATCGGAACGCTGATCACGCGTTTCTTTCTCAACTTTCAGACGATCCCGAATGGCTTTCGCCCTATCCGCCACTTCCGGCAACGCTGAAATCTGCATTGATTTCTCATAAAATCCCAATGCCCGATCATATTTCTTCTCCAACCGTAACGCGTCACCCATCAACGCATAGGTCTCCGCGTAATAGGGGAAAAACAACACGAATTTCTGCAGAAGCCGCTGCATTTCACCGCATTGATTCAGATTCAACATACAGCGAGCCTTGAACAGGATGATCATGGGGTAACGCATGATCTCCGGGCCGAATTCATCCAAAAGATCCAGAGAAGCACGGCAATCATTCTCTTTGCCATGATTCAACGCCTTTTCCAGCTGGCTGAGACGTCCGGAGAATTCATGATCTCCCATCATCAGCCGAGGTTCAATGAGACGGGCACCATCGAAATCCAGGCTGGATAAAAGAAATGAAAAAACCGGAACGTCCAGATTTTTGCTGGAGAACTCGGAAGTCCTCTGGTTGATGATGTCGCAGTATTCCAGGGCGGATTCAGTAACCCGGTTCAGAAAAAGCCTCTCCCCGTGATGAATCAGCACAAAGGGGTGGAGGGGGACCCGGATTGCCTGGTTCTGAAAACAGAGATATGATCCTTCGATTTCATTCGCTGAATCCACGGATCCGTCTTCTCCGGGCTCCACCTGAATGATATCCCCGGAGAGTTTCTGGTCCAGAATGGTAAAAAAATTTT
>CAYVBC010000012.1:0-19007 GCA_964449545.1 uncultured Clostridia bacterium
TTTTTCTAATTGTTATAACCTCTTAAACCCACACAAAATGGAAGAGAACCAAATTTTTCATCCATGAGGGGGCCAGGTGTACCTCTTTCCCAGGTATCCGTCTCAGATAGATTGATCCTTTTGTAATCCGTCCCCAGCGGGCTACTTTGCCAGGCGGTGGAAAAGACGGGGAGCGAGACCCAGCAGTACCGCGGCGGACAGCCCGGCCAGGATCAGCAGGGCCGTTTCCATGATTGTCACAATTATCATCGGCTTCATGCCCAGGCGGATCAGTCTGGCGGTCAGAATCCACAGAAGCAGGAGGGTGCCCAGGTTCAGAACCATGGCAAAGAACACATTCAGGTTCTGCTTGATGGCGCGCTGGGGCGAAACCCAGTTGAGAAGAGGTCGGGAAAGGTCAATGAGCAGACCGATGCAGGTAAAGCCAACAGCGGCCGTCAGTGCCATCAACGCACCGGTGATCCCCATCCACAGGGGAAGATGCAGGGCAACGACCATCATGATGGCCGCGATGGTGATTCCGAGGACCGCAACGGCCATGCCGTGAAGAAACTTTCCCAGAAGCTGTTTTTTCCATGCCACGGGGATGACCTGGGAGACCCAGAAGCTGTGGCCTTCGCGGGAGAACGCGGAGGAAGCCGTGCCGTTCATCAGTCCACTGAGAATGCAGACCAGGGCGATGGAAAGAACCGCAACCGCGGGATTGGCTGATGTGAACAATCCGAGCAATCGCGCGTTGTCCTGATGGCCGGTGGTGATCATGACCAGAAGGATCAGCGGGATGAAGGCGGTGGAATACACTCCGTTGAGAAGAAACATGGCCGTGCGGTTCATGATGCGCATTTCACGTTTGAAAATCGCGGTGACGGGTCGGTGTCCCGAGGAAAAGGCCAGGGGAGTGACATGACTTCCGCCCCGTTTCGCCGCGGTTTCATCCAGGCCGATCAATCCGTGGTAGAAGAGTTTTTCCGCTGCCAGGAGCAGGAGAATAAACGCTCCAAGGGAAAACCCGGCAAGCAGGAGTCCATTCATGGCCGCGGATCCCCCGGACGCGGGATCCAGGCAGTTCACGGCCCAGCGGGCCGGGGGAAAGGCCGCGGTAAACCGGTTGGTGAGACTGTCTGGACTTGAAAAGAGGGCGATCACCTGTTCACTGGTCATGGAACCCTCTCCGCCACCATCCCGGATGAGGAACTGGGGCAGCAGGGCCGTAAGCATGAGGAGCATGACGCCGAGTACCACCAGTATCTCTTTGTGACGGCTCAGGTTCACCACCCGCATCAGGAGAATGACCACCAGGGATGAGATGGCCAGTGGAACCAGGGGCAAAAGAAGTAAAACGACAACCAGGCGAAGCCAGTACGTCGGCCCCTGTCCCCCCAGGATGCCGTACTGGATCAGGAAGGGAGAGATCAGGGGGATCAGAAAAACGTAATGGTTCAATACGATAATGGAAAATTTTCCCAGCATCACCTGTCGTGGCGTCAATGGGAGAGGGATCAACCACTCCAGATCCCGGGAGAAGTAGAAAGAAGAGACCATGTGGTACATGCTGAAAATCAGAGCCGTCAACTGCGCGGCCAGTACGGCCAGTGCCGGAATGACACGTTGCAGGCCGGCGGGGCGGAGAATGGAATCCAACTGCCCGGTTACCTGGAGTATGTAGTAGCCGATGGTTGTGAGGATGGCCATTGAGAAAAGAACCGCCAGGGGAAACAGGTAGCGGCTGAAGTGGTTCTCACGCATATGGGATTTAAGGGTGGCCAGGGGGGAATGGGTTTTCCATCCCACGCGGATCAGGGCGATCAGGGGCTTCATGATTCCGTCAACTCCAGGAAGATATTCTCAAGGGATTCCGAGTCTTTTGATTGATGCCTTAATTCAGTCATATCGCCGCAGGCGATCAGCTTTCCATGGCTGATGATAGCGATTCGATCGCAGAGACGTTCGGCCACTTCCATGACGTGGGTGGAGAAAAACAAAGTTCCGCCGCGGTCGCAATGGTTCCGCATGATCTCTTTCAGGTGATGGGCGGAACGGGGGTCCAGCCCCACCATGGGTTCATCCAGGATGAAAACGCGGGGATCCGGCAGCAGGGCACCCAGCAGAATGATCTTCTGACGCATGCCGTGGGAGTAACTGCGGATTGGAGACCGAATCGCATCCCGCAGACCGAAGATCTCCAGCCATTGCTCGGCGATCTCCAGGCGCTTCTTTGCGGGGACTCCATACACGTCACCCATGAAATTCAGGTATTCCAGCCCGGTGAGGCGGTCATAGGTGGCCGGATTTTCCGGCACGTAAGAGATCTGACGCTTGCATTCAAGCGCGGCCTGCCGGTTGTCCATTCCGTTGATGCGGATGCTTCCCTGATCCGGATGCAGCAGGCCCACCACCATTTTGATCGTGGTGGTCTTGCCCGCGCCGTTGGGGCCCAGGAACCCGAATATCTCCCCCTCGGGGACGGTCAGGGTCAGATCATCCACGGCTTTGATCTCGCCTCGATTGTAACTCTTGGAAAGGGACTGAATCTCAATCACCGGGTACCTCCCTCCACGTGAATGGTTATCAGGATGTACGCAGCGTCCATGAAAAGAGTTCATGGGAAGGGGGATTGAATCCCGATTCTGTTTCCGATACCATGAATACAGCCTGGAGGAAGGTGAATGAACACTGAAATTTATGCCCGCGTATGCCTGAAAGGGATGAGTGGCGGATACCGTGACAGTGAATATTTTCTGGACGATGATGTCTTCCAGGTGGGACGCGCGCCGGGATCCGACCTGGTACTGAAGGATCGAACGATTTCCGGGCGGCATGCACGAATCGTACACCGGGTGGATGGATACTGGATGGAAGATCTGAACTCCACAAACGGCACTTTTGTGAATGGTCACAGGGTGGACCGGCAGCGGTTGCGTACCGGAGACAGGATTGCTTTTGACAAGCTGGAATTCATTTTCAAGGATTCCAGCGATGTGCCCCGAACGACCATGGCCGAAGCAACCGATGGGAACATCCCCACTGCGGATACATCACCCCGTCCCCGTGTCATTCCTTCCGGGAACGCGCGTGTGGAAGTTCCCATCAGCGAATCCGCTCCCCGGGACCTTCCCTCCGTTTTAAAAAACAGTTCTCTTTGGGGGGGGCGTGTTCTCGGCCTCCTGCTGGCGTTCCTGGTGGGCTATACCGGGATTCTGGCTGCATTCCTGGCCGGCGCGGGAAGCGTGGGTTCCGCGGCCCAATGGCTCCGGGGGACGGCTATGGTGTATCCGCGATTGTACCTGCATCCGGCCTGGATGGGCACGGACTTTTCGCCGGCCCTGGTGCTGGGGCTGGGTGGAATCCTGCTGGCGCCTTTTCTCGGAGGATTTGTGGCCTGGCGCCTGGGGCGTGGTTCCCGAACGATTTCCGCTTTATGGTTCGCGGTTCCCTATGCGTTGATCGCCGCGGTGGGTTCACTGGCGGAATCCGGATTCCGGTTTCCGGATTGGATTCGTGGATTCCCGGCTGTGGTTCCCGCTGCTCTTCCAGCCATGGCAACGGCTGGAGTGGGGATTGTGTATATGACCGCGCTTTGTTTCGTTCTCGCTCTGCTGGGCTCATCCTTCAGCCGCTGATGGGTAAGGGTCAGCAGCTGAGACTTGGCAATCCGGCCGCGTACAGTTTGCCGCAGGTTTCATAGAGAGTCCAGCCCGTCTTCAGCAGAATCAGCTGTTTTTCCCGGGCCAGTTCCAGTACTTCGGGGGATAAATCCAGTGAGCGGACCACCACAACGGATGAAATATCACTCAAGATACAGGTCCGAACGGTCTGGGGGGTCAGTTGTCCGGTAAGCAACAGCATCTCTTTGCATCCACGGGCCAGTGTGACGCTGTGCATGTCCGATGCGCCGGCGCAATGGACTTCATGTTCCATTTGAGCGTGCCCCGCGATGACTTCCGCGTTCAGGATGCGGGCAACTTCCAGAATCTTCATAAGTATTCCTCAGTTTGTGATGGGGTTCTCTTTACCTCATCGGTTTTGTTGTCATTGTAACAATGACAAATCTTTGCTGCAACTTCCAGACAGGGCAAAACGGAGGGGGCCGGTATTTTTCCGGCCCCCAACCCTTCCATGAAAAAGATTCGCGGGATGACTTGACAGGATCGCCGAAATGAATATAATTACATAAAAATGAATAAATATACAAAAAGTGAGCGTCAGTCCCTCCTGAAGGAGATCATTCGAAACCAGGGAATCGCGGATCAGGTGGAATTGTTGATTCTTCTGCGGGAGCGAGGATTGGAAACGACGCAGGCGACGATTTCCCGGGATCTTCAGGAAATCGGTGTCGCAAAATTGAGAGGCGATCACGGTTTGGCCCAATACGCTCTACTGGAGTCCCGTTCCAGGGATCAGCTGATGAAGCGACTGTCGGTTTATTTTGAAAATTTTGTTTCCCGAATCGATGACGTGGGACACATGATCCTGATTCACACGACACCGGGAAACGCCAGTGGCCTGGCCAGTTTTATTGACCGGATGGAGAAGAGTGAGATTCTCGGGACCATCGCCGGAGACGATACGGTTCTGGTGGTGGTTGACTCGGAGGAGAACCGCGTCCGAATCAAAGAGATTTTCCTCTCTATTCAGAATCCCTCGGGATTGTAGAGCGGAGGGATTTAACATTTTCCCGGAAATTTTTTCCTTAGGAGGAACATGCGCAAGGGACAATTGCAACTGGAAAGTGGCGAGGTGTTTTCCGGGGAATCCGTAGGGAGTCCGGTGAACGTCTCCGGAGAAGTGGTGTTCAATACGGGAATGGTCGGGTACACGGAAAGTCTTACGGACCCCTCATACAAGGGGCAGATACTGGTGTTTACCTATCCGTTGATCGGCAACTACGGCGTGCCCGGGTTGGAGCGGGATTCAGGCCTTCTCAAGGCTTTTGAATCCGATTCCATTCAACCCCGGGCGGTGGTTATGGGAGAATTGTCCTGCAGCCATTCTCACTGGGCGTCCCGGACCTCCATGGAGGAGTGGCTGATCCGGGAGAACACACCCGCATTGACCGGCGTGGATACTCGCAGACTGGCCAAGTGGATCCGGCGGGAAGGGACCGTTCAGGGTGTTCTGAAGGGGGGCGGGAATGAGCCGGCCGAAAGCATGGATGACAGCCCGGATCGGCCGCTGGCTTCCCGTGTGAGTATCGCGGAACCCATGGAGTATCCGGGAGGAAAAATCCGGGTCGTGTTGGTGGATTGTGGCGTGAAGAACAGCATTATTCACCACCTGCGTACCCGTGACGTGACCGTGATCCGGGTACCCTGGGACTATGATTTCCGGCGGATCCCCGCGGATGGGTACCTGCTGTCCAACGGCCCCGGAGACCCCCGCTACTGCCGGGAGACCATTGAAAACACCCGGGGACTGCTGTCCGGGAAGAAACCGGTTCTCGGCATCTGCCTGGGGTCGCAGATTCTCGCGCTTGCCGCGGGAGCGGCCACGGTGAAAATGCATTATGGCCATCGTGGTCACAACCAGCCCTGTCTTGAAACCGGTACCCGGCGTTGCTACATCACCTCTCAGAATCATGGGTACGCGGTGGACGCACGTTCACTTCCCGAGGACTGGCGGGAATGGTTTGTCAATCTCAACGATGGAAGCAATGAAGGGATCATGCATGTATCCAAACCGCTTTTCGGCGCTCAGTTTCATCCGGAAGCGGCTCCCGGTCCCGAGGACACGGAGTTTTTATTTGACATGTTTGTCAGGGCGATGCAATGAAAATAACGGATAAAATCAAAGTGAAGAAGGTACTCGTGCTGGGCTCGGGAGCCATCCGCATCGGACAGGCCGGAGAATTTGATTATTCGGGCACTCAGGCGATCAAGGCGCTGAAGGAGCTCAATATCAACACGATTCTGATCAACCCCAATATCGCCACGGTTCAGACCTCAGAGAACCTGGCGGACCGGGTGTATTTTCTTCCTCTGCTTGCGGAATTCGTCACCCGGGTTGTGGCCCGGGAAAAGCCCGATGGCGTACTCCTGGGGTTCGGAGGACAGACCGCGTTGAACCTGGGGCTTGAACTGGAAAAACAGGGCTTCTGGAAAGAGAACGGCGTGCGGATCCTGGGAACCCCCCTGGATGTCATCCTGGACACGGAAGATCGCTCCCGCTTTTCCAGCCGCCTGTCTGAATTGGGGATGCATTTCCCCCGGAGCCGTGCCGTGGAGGATATGAAGCAGGCGCGGGAATTCGCCCGGGAAATGGGATTCCCCCTGATGTGCCGGGCCGGATTTTCACTGGGAGGCCTGGGGTCCGGAGTGGTGCGGAGCAGTGCTGAACTGGACGAACTGGGAGCGAAGGCATTTGCCCATTCAGACCAGTTGCTGATGGAGGAGTACCTGGAGGGATGGAAGGAGATTGAGTACGAGATCGTCCGGGACGAAGCGAACAATTGCATCGTGGTCTGCTCCATGGAAAATCTCGATCCCATGGGCATTCACACGGGTGAGAGCATTGTGGTCGCCCCAGCTCAGACCCTGACCAGTAAAGAGAATTTCAAGCTGAGGCGGATCGCCATGGAGCTGGCCCGAGATCTGGGAATCATCGGGGAATGCAATGTCCAGTTTGCGTTGAATCCGGAATCCGGTGACTACCGGATCATTGAAATGAACGCCCGCCTGAGCCGGAGTTCCGCCCTGGCATCCAAGGCGACAGGCTATCCCCTGGCTTTTATCGCCTGCCAGATCTCACTGGGGCTTGGGCTGGTGGATCTGCCCAATCGACTGACCGGAAACACATCCGCCTGTTGTGAGCCGGCAATGGATTACGTGGCGGTGAAGTTTCCCCGCTGGGATACACAGAAGTTCAGCCGGGCCGACCGCAGCATCAACACGGAGATGAAATCCGTGGGCGAGGTCATGGCGCTGGCCCGTAGCTTCGAAGAGGCGATCCAGAAAGCGATCCGGATGCTGGACATGGGCATGCCCGGTATTGTGGGCGGTGAGTTTGATGCACCGGACCTGGACGAAGCCCTTGAAAAGCCCACGGACCAGCGGATTTTTGCCGTTGCCCGTGCCTTTGAGCAGGGCTACTCCGTGGAGGCGGTTCACCGGCTTTCCCGTATTGATTCATGGTTTCTCCATCGAATCCGGAGAGTTGTAAAACTGTCCGGTTCCCTGTCCGAACACACACTCCAGTCCATGCCCATGGAATTGCTCCGGACCGCCAAACGAGCCGGATTCTCCGATGTTCAGCTTTCCGGGATGCTGGCGTGTTCTCAGGCGGATGTTCGGGCCCGCAGGATCAGCGCGGGAATCGTTCCGGTGGTGAAACGGGTGGATACCATGGCCGGAGAGTATCCGGTGGAAACGAATTACCTCTACCTGACTTATAACGGGGATACGGACGATCCCGAATTTTCCGGGCCGGATAAAGTGGTGGTCCTGGGTTCCGGCGCGTACCGGATCGGCGCCTCCGTGGAGTTTGACTGGTGCTGCGTCCACGCGGTTCAGGAGCTGAAAGAGCTGGGATACAGTGGGATCATGATTAACTCCAATCCGGAAACCGTCTCCACGGATTTTGATGTCTGTGATCGTCTCTATTTTGAGGAGGAGACACTGGAACGGGTGTTGGATATCGTGGAAAAGGAGAGTCCCCGGGGCGTGATCGTCTCCATGGGCGGTCAGGTGGCCAACGGCCTGGCACTCCCGCTGGCCAATGCGGGCGTCCGGGTTCTCGGAACATCTCCGGACAGTATTGACCGGGCGGAGAACCGGCGGCGTTTTTCCCAACTCCTGGACGATCTCGGGGTGGATCAGCCGGAATGGCGGGAATTGACCACCGCGGAGGACGCGCTCTCTTTCTGTGAAGAGGTGGGATACCCGGTTCTCGTTCGTCCCAGTTATGTGCTGAGCGGGGCCGCCATGGGGGTGGTGGAAAGTCCCGATGAGTTGACGGATTACCTGGAGAGAGCCAGCGCCGTGAACACCGAGTTCCCCGTGGTGATTACCAAGTTTATCTCACCGGCCAGGGAGATCGAAATTGATGCCGTGGCCTGCGACGGCCGCCTGGCCGCCTACGCGGTTTCAGAGCACCTGGAAAACGCGGGCGTCCATTCCGGGGACGCGACCCTCGTGCTGCCTCCCCAGCGAACCTATCTCGAAACCATGCGCAGAATTAAGAAAATCGCCGGGAAGATCGCTCTCGCCCTGAAGATCAACGGGCCCTTCAATATTCAGTTCGTGGCCCGCAACAACGATGTCAAGGTGATTGAGTGCAACCTGCGGGCTTCCCGGAGTTTCCCCTTTGTGTCCAAGGTACTGAAGGAGAACTATATCCGACTTGCCACCCGTGTGATCATGGGAAAGAAATGGTCCGGAAGTGGAATCTCATCCTTTGACGTGGATCATGTGGGGGTGAAAGCGGCGCAATTCTCTTTTTGTCGATTGAAGGATTCCGACCCGCAACTGGGCGTGGAGATGGCGTCCACCGGTGAGGTGGCCTGCCTGGGGGATGATTTTTACGAGGCATTTCTCAAGTGCATGCTGTCGGTGGGCTACCGGGAATCCGTGAAGAACGTGATGGCGGTTGCCGGGAATGTCCGTCAACAGGCCGGGCTGATCGACAGCCTGCGCAAGTTGACCGATGAGAATATCCGGGTGCACGCGCCGGCGGATTTCGCCCTCTTCCTGCGCAAACGCGGCGTGATCGTAGAAGAGATTCAATGGGAGACGGGTGGTGAGATGGAAGCACTGGATGACTTTCTGGATCAGGGGGCCCTGGACCTGGTGATCTATATCACGGGAAGTTCCCGGGTCGGCGCCCGGCGAGACCGGGAGTACCACCTGCGACGCCGGGTGGTGGACCGGAATATCCCCCTGATCACCAATATGAAACTGGCCCACCACTTCTGTGAAGCCATTACCCGTCTGTCCATCGAAGACCTGAAGGTTAAAGCCTGGCAGGAATATTGATCCTCCATGGCAGCCGCCCCCTTTCGTCCTGACTGAGGGTCTCGTGATTTTCCGGATTTTAAGGGTCTGCCCCTTGTTCCGGGTGTGGGTATGATCTATAATGACCGCTTCCCGGCAACCACCGGGGATCCGCCATTATGAAGCAGAAGGAAACACGGGTTTTCAATCGCAAGCTGATGGCCATGATCAGCGTGGTCATCTTTCTGCTGGTTTCCATCCTGGCGGTGACCAGTTTCAATTTAAGTATCCGCAGCTCCCGCCGTATGGCGCGCAAGTATCTGGCCGCCATCACCGAAGGGGTGACCGAAACCGTGGACGTCTGGCTGCTGGAAAAATGCAACACCGTTCGCCTGATGGCCACGTCTCCGACCCTGCTGGCTTTCCTGCAAACCCAGCCTATTGATGCCACTTCCCGGCTGCGACAGATCTATGATTCCATGCCGGGGTACGAAAGTGTTTTCCTGGCGGATGAGCATGGGATTATCCGGTCTGACACCCACAACCTTCCCTCGGTGGTTCAGGTGGACCTGAAAACCCGTCCCTACTGGGAACGTTTCGCCGCGGGGAATTTCCGGCAGCTCTTTACTCCCCAGATCGAACGCTCCCCGGTCACCCAACGCCTGGTGCTGGTAATTCTCCAGGGGATCCGTGACCCGGAGGGACGGTTGAAAGGGTTCTTTGGAACCTCCCTGGATTGGGAACATTTTCTTGAAAAATTCCTCTTACCCGTAAAAGTGGGAACAACCGGATATGTGGCCATCACGGATTTGAAGGGCCGCAATATCGGCCATCCGGACAAGAGTTTGCACCTGAAGGATCTGTCCGAAAATTCATGGATGCAGCGGATCATTACCGAGAAGAATGGATTTCAGCGCTACCGCTTCCAGAATAAGGCGAAGTTCATGGCCTATCGGCAGTCCAGCCAGACGGGATGGATCGTGAACGCCAGTATCAACGAATCCGAGCTGATCCAGGGCGCGGTATATACACGTAACCTGTTTCTGGGCATGGGTGCCATACTCCTCATCGTATTGTTGCTGGTGGTGGGGTACCTGGACGTATTCCGGCTATCCAGGGCGCAGGAGGAGTTGCGTCGCAGCCAGACCCTTTTTCAGTTGATCTTCAATCGGGGAAATGACGGCATATATATTCATGATCTGGACAAACGGGGGAATCCGGGGGCGTTTTCCCAGGTGAACCGGAATTTCCTCTCCCTCGTTCACCTCTCCCGAAGTGAAGTGGTGGGAGAATCCGCGGCGCGGTTGATTGGGGATCGCATCCCCGGTGATTACACCACCATGCTGCGGGACCTGCTTCGGGACAAGTACCGGATGTTGGAAACCACCATTCTCACCCCGGACGGCAACCGCCTGCACATGGAGTTCCGCATGTTTCTCATCGAGTCCGGGCGGGGTCGTTCCGTGATGTGTTTTGTGCGGGATATTACCCTGAGAATCGAATCCCGCCGGGCGCTGCGCCGCAGCCGTGATCATCTGGATCTGAAGGTGCGGGAACGGACCCGGGAGCTGGAGGTGGCGAACCAGAAGCTGCAGCAGCAGTTTTCGCAAACCGAAAAGATGGCTTTGGCCCTCAGGGAAAGCGAAGCGAAGTACCGCAGTCTGGTGGAACGGGCCAGCGACGGTATCCTGCTGGTGGAAGAGGGGCGGGTGGTATTTGCCAATGAAAAAATCGTGGAGATCCTGGAAACGGAGTGGGAGGAGTTGATTGGTATGGATTTCGCCGAATGTATCGTTCCCGAGGAACGGACCGCGGTGAAAGAGAGTTACGATCGCCGGATTAAAGGTCCCCAGCGCAACGCCATTACGGAAACCCGTTTCAGAACCCGGAGCGGCAGCATGATCGACGTGGAGCTCAATGCCGGACTGGTCGAATACGACGGCCGCCCGGTGGACTTCATCTTCGTGCGGGATGTATCCGAGCGCAAGCGCACGGAGAAGGCGGAACGTCGCTACAGGGAGCAGCTGATCCAGACGGATAAACTGGCGGCTCTCGGTACCCTGGTTTCCGGTGTGGCCCATGAGATCAACAATCCCAACAACGCGATTATGCTCAATGCCTCGGTGCTGAGCGAAGTGTGGGGGGACGCATTACCCATTTTCGAAGATTACCGGGAACGTTGCGGGGATTTCAAAATAGCGGGCATGCCGTATTCCCAGATGCGGGAGAAAATTCGGGGGGTTCTTGAGGATATGGAAGACGGGTCCCGGCGAATCAAGAATATTGTTGATGACCTGAAAGATTTTGCCCGTCCGGCCACGGCGCAGATGATGGACGGGCTGTCCGTCAATGAAGTCGTACGCTCATCGGTCAAACTGATTGCCAACCAGATTCTGAAGGCCACGGATAAGTTTCAAATCGAATACGGTGAAAATTTGCCTGATGTCCGTGGGAATTTTCAACGGCTGGAGCAGGTGGTGGTCAACCTGCTCCAGAATGCCTGCCACGCGCTGCCGGATCGAAGTTGCGGGATCCGGGTCAATACCCATTTTCATGCGCCCACCGACCAGGTAGTGATTGAGGTGGCGGATGAAGGAGACGGAATCCCGGAGGAAGCCATGAAGCAGATCATGAACCCGTTTTTTACCACCAAACGGGACCGGGGCGGCACGGGCCTGGGTCTGTCCGTTTCTCTCAGCCTGGTCAAGGAGCACGGTGGTGATCTGCGTTTCGAATCCGAGATGGGACGGGGAACCCGGGCCATGGTGTTGATCCCGGTCTCCGCCGATGCCAATGACAAAATGGTGACGAACAATGAGTGATCGCAATCCGCATGATCCCATCCTGGTGGTGGATGATGAAGCTTCGGCATTGAAAAGCTTTGAATTCGCCTTACAGAGTCATGGATGGGACAATATCGTATCCATTCTGGACAGTCGTGAAGTGGAGCCCTTCCTGAAAAAACAGGAAGTTGAGATGATGATCCTGGACCTGACCATGCCCAATGTGTCCGGTACGGATATCCTGCAGATGGTGGGGGAACGATATCCCGAGATTCCAGTGGTTGTGGCAACCGGCCTCAACGACGTGAAGATCGCCGTTCAATGCATGAAACTTGGCGCGGCGGATTACCTCCTCAAACCCGTGGAACGCAGCCGACTGGGTGCGGCCGTGGCCCGATTGGTGGAGCTGCGGGAACTGAAGCGAGAGAATATGTTGCTGAAGCAGCGACTGCTCACGGATCCGTCATTAATGAAACCGGAGGCGTTTGAAGCCATCGTGACCCGGAGCAGCCGGATGTGCGCGGTGTTCCGCTACCTGGAAGCCGTGGCACCCAGCCCCGAACCCATCCTGATCACCGGTGAGACCGGGACCGGCAAGGAGTTGCTGGCGCGGGCGGTGCATGCCCTGGGGAAAGGCGCTTTCGTGCCGGTCAACGTGGCCGGGTTGGATGACCAGATGTTTTCGGACACCCTGTTCGGACATCGCCGCGGTGCCTTCACCGATGCGGTGCAGCAGCGTGAGGGCCTGGTGGACCAGGCCGCCGGGGGCGTGCTGTTTCTGGATGAAATCGGTGACCTGAACCCGCAATCCCAGGTCAAGTTGCTGCGTCTGATCCAGGAACATGAGTATTACCCCCTGGGATCAGACCTGCCGCGAAAATCGGAAGCCCGGGTGGTGGTGGCCACCAACCAGGATCTGTCAAAACGGATGGAATCGGGTCAATTCCGCCGTGACCTCTTCTACCGTCTTTCCGTTCACCATGTCGACCTGCCCCCCCTGAGTCAGCGACGGGAAGATGTCCCTCTGTTGCTGGAAGCCTTCCTGGAACAGGCCGCCGCGGAAATGCAGCGGCCGGTGCCCACCCTTCCGGCTGAGATTTACACCCTTCTCAACACATACCATTTTCCGGGCAATATCCGTGAATTACGATCCATGGTGTTTGACGCGGTCAGTCGTCATCGTTCCGGCGTCATGTCTCTGGACGCCTTCCGGGATGCGTTGGACCGGGATCGTGCCGGCCGGACATCCCGGTTGGAAAGTGGTCCTGAACCGGAGGGTGGGGAGCTGTTTCGACATTGGGAACGTCTGCCTACGGTCAAGGAATCCGAAGCCCGGCTGATTGCGGAAGCCATGCGCAGGGCGAAGGAAAACCAGAGTAATGCGGCGCGCCTGCTGGGGATCAGTCGTCAGACCCTGAACAGCAAATTGAAAAAGATCCGTGAGGGTTAAATACTGGGAAGGTTGTCGTAGTAATGGGCCAGGAGGTGGATCAGTTCCGGCGCATGTTTCATCCCACATCGGGCGCAAACGGGTTTCAGGCTGTCGTTCATGAAGAGATCCAGGGGGATTTCCGGTTCGGTGGTATCTCCGCAGATGGCACAGAATTCCTTCAATGAAGTATCGTTGTACTTGATGGCAATTTTGCGATCGAATTTGTGAGGCATCAAAATCTCCTGTTGGGTCATTCAACATACAGGAAAAAAATTTATGTGTCAATCTTATTTTGACAAAGTGGATTTCCTGGCCTACAATCCCGTTTCGAGGTGAAACCGTGAAACGGACCAGTCATCAGGGGATTCGAAATCGTCTGGATCCCTTTTCTTTCACACTGGATGAGGGTGTGATCCCGCCGCTTGACCCCACCGGAATGGCGCTTGTATTCCACCGCTTGACACGAATGATGGTGCTCCAGGCTCTGCGTGAATTGTCGGATCGGGGGATCACCGATGGCGCCGTTATTCAGATCCTTGAACAGGACCCGGGCCTGCGGAATTCCCGCCTTGTTGAGAATCTTTCTCTCTGGCTCGTGCGCAATGTACCCCTCCGGTTTTTCCGGGATGGCGTTCTGCGTGCCCGTTATCTGGGGAGGATTCTGGACCTGATACGGATTTTCCGAAGCGCGCGTGGGAACCCGGTCAGTGATGAAAAGAAATTATGGAAGAGATTTTCCGCCTGGGTGATCCTGCTTTTCGATGTGCTGGATCTCCAGGTGATTACCTCCGTGACCCATCCAGAATGGTGGTCGGATTACTCCGTCATGGCCCCGCGGCATCATCCCCATTTACTGGGAGTATCCGGAGAGCCCCTGAACATCTATCCATTCCTGACCGAACATGACGGGAAGCTGTGGGTCTGGGACGGGGATCTGGAGAGCCATGAATTTTTCCGCTCCGGAATAAAAAAACGGTTGGACGGAGACGTTGAGGTGTCCGCCCTGGGAGAGATTTACTGTCGACTGCTTGTCCCCGGAGCGGCCCGTCGTCTACTGAAGCGTGAGGACCAATCGGTCTTTGACCTGGATGCCCTGGATCGAATCCGGGCAGCGGTGAAAAGTAAAGAAGCCAACAAGCTAATGACGGCGCTCCAGGCGTATCGTTTCCACTTGTATCGACAGAGAGGATTGGGGCGCCCACGTAACCATTACCTCGACTTCCTGGTGGTCCGTGCGAATTGGGAAGCAGGGGGAGACGATCCCTCCCGTCAACTGGAAAGCCTGTTGAGCCGTGCCCCCGGCATGCGCGCCCCCTTTGACCTGCTGATCCGTGTGTTTCATCGAGCCGGACGCTTCGGCCAGGCGGAAAGATGGATGAAGTTGCGGCGACGTGTGGTGGTTTCTCCACCGGAGAACAGGGACGAGGTGATCGAAGTTCCGGAACCGAGGCGGAAAAAAGGAGATCGTATGGACCAGGCACTGAAGGATATGCGGGAACGCAGGGATGAGGAACCCCTGATAAAAATTCTGGGACGGGAGGCTGAACTTCGGGAAGCGATGGAGATTCTTTCCTGCATGCAGCGCAACCATGTTCTGGTTGTGGGGGATCCCGGGGTGGGGAAGACGGCGTTCGTCCGGTACCTGGTGGATTGGATCGGCAGACAGGAAAATTCCGAAGCTCTGCACGATATCCCCGTTTTTCAACTGGATCTGAACGCATTGATTGCGGGGGTGCAGTATCGGGGCCAGCTGGAAGAGAAGCTGTTGAAGCAGCTTGATACCGTGGCCCGAGAGGCGGGAATCCTATTTCTGGATGATGTGCACGAATTTCTGGGGGACGGGATGTCCCGCCACAGCCTGGCCGACATGGGGGTGATGCTGAAGCCCTACCTGGATCGGGGAGATTTCCGGGTGATCGCGGCGACCAGCCATTCACGGTACTCGCGGATGGTGGAGAATGGCGGTGTATTTGTCCGCCTTTTCCAGAAACTGGAACTGGACGAACTGGAGCTGCCGGTGATCCACCGGATCCTGGAACAGCGATCCACTCTGTTTTCGGAGTTTCACGGGGTGGAGATTGATCTCCCCGGTGTGATTCGTCACATTGAACTGGTGAAGCAGTTTTTCCGTGACCGCATGTTGCCGGACAAGGCACTGGAGCTCCTGGATCGAACCTGTTCCCGAGTGGCCCACAGCCCCGCTCCATCCGGGGGCGGCCGGCTTCCCCGGGTTCGGGGAGACGACTTCCTCTCCACCCTGGCCGAAGCCCGGGGTGTGGAGCTGGCCGCTTTGTCGGCTCCGTTGCAACAGCGGCTGCGGCATCTGGACCATGCCATGCGGCGGAGCATTGTGGGCCAGGATCATGTGTTGGATGCCATGATGCGGCGCCTGGTGCCCTCCAGAATGGGTATGAAGATCAACCCCGAACGGCCGGATGGTGTCTTCCTGTTTATCGGCCCAACGGGTGTGGGTAAGACCGAGACGGCCCGTGTGCTGTGCCGCGAACTGTATGGAGATGAACGCAAACTGCTGCGTATCGATATGTCCGAATACATGGAGGAGATCGCCGTGACCCGACTTGTGGGCGCGGCTCCCGGGTACGTGGGGTATGACGACGGCAACCAGTTGATCGACGACATACTCCGCGATCCCTATCGGGTGGTGCTGCTGGATGAGATCGAAAAAGCGCATCCGTTGTTGATCAATATCTTTCTTCAGGTATTTGACTCGGGTCTGCTGACCGACTCGCGTGGTCGCAGGGCCTACTTCGACAAGGCCGTCATTATCATGACCTCCAACGTGGGCAGTGGGGCGGTGGTTTCCGCCCCCATCGGTTTTCCCAGTGACGGGAAAGCGGCGCCCGTGCCCACGAGAACCGCCCAGACCCGCGCCATGAAACGATTTTTCCGTCCCGAGTTTCTGAACCGGGTGGACGAAATCGTCCATTTTCATTCTCTCGGTCGAGATCATGCCCGTCGCATTGTAAAGATCCATCTGGATCGTCTGAACAGCCGTTTTATTCCCCGGGGGCTGGAGATCCGCTGCAGCGCGGCCGTGGTGGAGCGCCTGGCTGACCTGGGCTTTTCCCCGGAATACGGAGCACGCGAAATACTGAGGACCATTGAGAAAGAGGTGATGCGTCCCGTGGCCCAGACCCTGCTGGAATCCCGCCGTCCCGTGCGCCGGATTCATGTGGGCGTGGACGGGGATGGCGGGAGACTGGTGTTGCGTCGTTCCTACAGTGGCTGAACCCCTGTCTGATTCTTTGACAGAGCAAAAAATTTAACATCGCCGGGGAATCCTTTCTATGCCTGAAACAACGCCGGAACTCTTCCTGAAATCCCTTCTTTTGTCCGAAAATTAAACAGGGGTTGTTGTCCGCCGGTACTGAGGGGATTTAAATCAGTAAGCAGGGCAAAAACCCTTTCCGGGAGAGGGTTTCCACCTCTGAGCGCACCACTGAATTTTTTTATTTTCCACTTGGCACCTTTCCTGCTCTTGTGAGTTGGGCGTTTCGCCCTGTTTGCCAAGAATTCGAAAGGAGGTTTGTATGGCAAAGAAATTCAGTGAAATCATGGCTGAGACCGGACAATCCCTGGAATACCAGGCCGGTGGAAAGGCCCCGGATCAAGTTGTGGACAGAGAAGTGCAGTGGAAGCCCCATACCCGGGTGCAGAAACTGAAAGACATCTACATGAACACCCTCTCTTCCGCGAACAACGAGTTCTCCTACTGGTACACCAGAGAGTACTTCATGCATGACAATGAAGTACCGGTGGTTCGCCGGGCAATGGCCCTCAAAACCGCCTTTTCTCATCTGACACCGGTCATTTTCCCCGGCGAGCTTCTGACCATGCATAAGGCCGCGTTTTTCCGCGGATCCTTCCCCATGCCCTGGCTCTCAGAGGGCTTTTACATGGCCAAAGAAGATGAATTTTACCAGGAAGCGTTGAAGCGCGGTTCCGCCAGTGTGGATGAACACTCAAAGTTCGGCCAGGGTGGCGGTAACGTGACCAAGAGCTTTGACAAAGTTGTCTCCATCGCCGGAAAATTCGGCATGCGCCAGGAAGAGATTCCGGTTCTGCTGGAACTGGCCAAGATGTGGTATGGCAAGTCCGTGGACGATCTGGGCAACAAGTATGAAAAGATGGTTCCCGAGTATAACGTCAAGGAAGCCATCATGCGCAACATCGTCTGCATGTTCGATTCCGGATTCACCCTTCCCCAGGGCCGTGAAGTCATCAACTACTTCTATCCCCTGGAATACGGCTTTGACGGCATTCTCGAGATGGCCAAGGAACTCAAGGACAAAGTGGCCGGGAAAGCGGATGGTGACGGTATCATCGGCATGAACCGCCTGTACAACTACGAAGCGGTCATCCTCGCAATTGAAGGCCTGCAGGCCTGGGTTGCCAATTATGCCAAGGAAGCCCGTCGCTTGGAAGCGATGGAAAGCGATGCCAAGCAGAAGAAAGAGTACGCGGAAATTGCGGAGCGGCTCGAGTGGCTGACGCACAACAAGCCCCGCACCTTTATTGAAGCCTTCCAGCTGATCGAAACACTGCACCTGGCCGTGCTCAATGAAGACGCCATTTCCGGCATGTCTCCCGGACGCATCGGCCAGATCCTCTACCCCTGGTATGAACAGGACATCGCAGCCGGTCGCATCACGGATGACGAAGTGTTGGAACTGCTGGAACAGGACCGGGTCGTCAAGACCTCCATCGACTGCTTCGCCTCCATGGGCGTGGTCGGCGGCGTGCTGTCCGGCAACACCTTCAATACGGTTTCCGTCGGTGGTTTGACCATAGATGGAAAACCGGCCACCAATCCCCTGGAATACCTGGTTCTCAAGTCGGCCGGCACCAATGCCATGCCGCAGAGCACCATTGCCCTGTTGTACGATGAGAAGCTGCCCGATGATTTCCTCATGCTGGCGGCCGATGTCATCAAGACGGGTTCCGGTTATCCCGCGTTCATGAACAACCGGGTGGCCCAGGACTTCCTCATGTCCCATTACGGCCATGAAGGCATGAACATCGAAGATGCCCGCGCATGGGCCATCGGCGGCTGCCTGGAAACCTCCGGTTGCTGCTGGAAACCCGTGCATCTGAATGGAAAAGAGTACCAGATCCCCGGTGGTTGCGGACAACCCACATCCGTGGGCGTTCACTTTATCGCTCAGCCCAAGGTACTGGAACTCACCCTCTTCAACGGCGTGGACGCCCGTACGGGTGAAAAGGTCTTTGAACCGCACAACAGCAAGCTTGAAACCTTCGAAGAACTTTTTGAGCAGTACAAGAAGTACTGGCAGAAAGCCGTGGAGGTCTTGGATCTGTGCAACAACATCCAGCATGATATCTGGCGCAAAGTCAACATGGCGGTCATCACTTCCATGCTGAAACCCGACTGCCTGGACACGGGTCATCTGATCCATGAAAAAGGCTATCGCTACAACGCGACATACAACGTGGAAAGCGCGGGTAACATCACCTGGGTCAACTCCATGGCCGCACTGAAAAAACTGGTTTACGAGGATAAGGAAGTCAGCCTGGATGAGATGAAGAAGGCAATGAAGGAAAACTTCGGCTTCAAATCCGCACGTGACATCGGTTCCTTCTCCCTCATGGATCAGGAAAAGACTGAAACGGACGTCAACAAGTGGGACGAACTCCACTTCAAGTGCCTCCAGGCCCCCAAGTACGGGAATGACGATCCTTATGCGGACAAGATCCTGGAAGATTGGGAAAACTTTTTCTGCCGCGACTGCTGGACCTATGAATCCCTGTACGGTGAGCCCCTGTATGCTTGCCAGATTTCCGTTTCCACCCATGGCGCCATGGGCGCGGCCACGATCGCGACCGCGG
>CAYVBC010000013.1:0-18951 GCA_964449545.1 uncultured Clostridia bacterium
CGGGAGAAATGGTATAATGAATTTTCATGGCTGAGTACAGATATATCGCGGTGGACGGATTGGTCCGAGCCGGGAAATCCCAGCTGGCCAGACGCATCGCGGAGGCCATGGATGCCCGCCTTGTTCTGGACAGCAGGGAAAATCCCTACAGGGTCCAGTTTTATGAAGGACTGTCAAAAGGGGATACCGATACCTATTTAAAAACCCAATTGATATTTCTTCTGAACCGGTACGAACAGCAGATGCAGATTCGCCAGAAGGGACTTTTTCAGAAAACCACCATCAGTGATTATATATTCATGCGTGACGGGATCTATGCCCATTCCCTTCTGGGTGATGAGGAATTGGATATCTACAAAAAAATCTTCAGACTTTTTTCCGACCAGGTGCCGAAACCGGACCTGGTGGTTTATCTGCAGATTTCATTTGCCGAGATGGTCCGGCGGATTCGTGAGACCGGGACCGAAGCGGAACGATCCGTTCCCAGAGACTACTGGCGGGAGTTGTTTGAAGCCTACAATTACTTTTTTTTCAATTACAAGAGTGCGCCACTGCTTGTGGTAAACATGGAGAAGATCGATATAGGTGATGACGGGGTAGTGGAGAATCTGCTTCGTGAAATCAAGGATCACCGAACAGGAACTCGATACTATGCCCCACTCTGAGCAAGAGAAAATCACGGTTCGAACCGTAAAAGCAAGGAAGAGAAAAGGTGAACGCATTACCGCGGTCACTTCCTATGATTACCCTACCACCCGGATTGTATCCGATGCGGGAGTGGATCTGATCCTGGTGGGAGATTCCATGGGCATGGTGCTGCATGGACGTGGGGATACGCTTGGCGTGACCATGGATGAGATGATCTACCATACGAAGCTTGTGTCTCAGGCCCGGCCGCATTCCCTGGTGGTTGCGGACATGCCCTTTGGCAGCTACCAGGTTTCTCGGGAGGAAACGGTTCGCAACGCCCTCCGTTGCATCAAGGAAGGCGGTGCCGAAGCGGTCAAAGTCGAAGGCGGACGGAAGCGGTTTGAGATGATCGACGCCATATTGAATGCGGAAATCCCCGTACTGGCTCACCTGGGCCTGACCCCTCAATCCGTCCATGCACTGGGTGGATTCCGGGTCCAGGGGAAACTGAAGGGAAAGGCCCGTGAGATTCTGGAAGACGCCATTGAACTGGAAAAGCGGGGCGTTTTCGCGGTGGTTCTTGAATCCATTCCCGCGGAACTTGCCACGGTGGTCACACGGGAGCTGAAGATTCCCACCATCGGCATTGGCGCGGGGCCGGATTGCGATGGGCAGATCCTGGTTTTTCACGACCTGGTGGGGTTCACCAAACTGTATATGCCCAAGTTTGTCCGGCAATACGCGGACCTCTACGATGTGATTCACGGCGCGCTCACCCACTATGTGAAAGATGTTCATGAAGGTGTTTTTCCGGATGATCGGGAAAGCTACCATCTGAAACGTCCCGTTGAAGAACTGCTGAAATGAAGGTATTTCACGATACAGTCTCTATGCAGGATGAACTTTCCGCGGCAGGGGAGGTGGGATTCGTCCCCACCATGGGAAGCCTGCATGAAGGGCACCTGAGCCTGGTGCGAAAGAGCATTGAGGAAAACAGGCGTACCGTTGTATCCATTTTCGTCAATCCCAGGCAATTCTCTCCCGGAGAAGACCTGGAACGATATCCGCGCGATATTGAAGGGGACTGCGCAAAGCTGGAATCCTGCGGGGCGGAATACCTTTTTGTGCCCCGGTTCCGGGAGATCTATCCGGAGGGTTTTGTGACCAGCGTGGCGCAGACGGTTCTGGGAGACGGACTGTGTGGTCGTTCCCGTTCGGGGCATTTTCAGGGAGTGTTGACCGTTGTGGCCGTGTTATTCGGAATCATCAATCCGGACCGGGCTTATTTCGGGCAGAAGGATGCGCAACAGGCGGTCATGATCAAACGCATGATCCGGGACCTCCACATGGGAATACAGCTTTGTGTTCAACCCATTGTTCGTGATGAAGATGGGTTGGCCATGTCTTCACGCAATCAGTATCTGAGTCCGGGAGAGCGCCGCAATGCGTTGAACCTTC
This sequence comes from uncultured Clostridia bacterium, assembly GCA_964449545.1. Taxonomy (GTDB): domain Bacteria; phylum Acidobacteriota; class Aminicenantia; order UBA2199; family UBA2199; genus UBA876. The sequence continues at coordinate 2,089 of CAYVBC010000013.1, forward strand.
CCCGGGCCCTGGAAGCGGGAAGGCGGAGCGTGTCGGAAGGGGAATCGGACGCCCATGCCCTGCGCGAACGGATACTTGCCCATCTTCAAAAAGCGCCCGGGCTTGATCCTGAGTATGTGGAAACGGTATCATTGAGAGACCTTCAGCCCCTGGAGCGGATTGAACCGGAAAACACCCTGGTTGCGGCAGCTGTGCGGGTGGGGAACACCCGTCTGATCGATAATTTTATTTTAGGAGATATATAGATGATGATTCCATTTCTCATTTCAAAGATTCACCGGGCTACGGTCACGGAGACAAACCTGGATTATTACGGCAGCATTTCGATTGATGAAGAGATTATGCAGAGCGCCCACCTTCGGGAAAACCAGAAGGTGGAGATATACGATATCACCAACGGAATCCGACTGAGTACCTATGTGATTCCCGCGCCCCAGGGTTCGGGAAAGATTGGACTGAACGGTGCGGCCGCGAAACTCATTTCCCGTGGAGATCTTATCATTATCGCGGCCTACGCGCTGATCGATGAGCGGGAACTGGATTCCCGTGATTCGGTTGTGTTGCTGATGGAGAAAGAAAACCGGATCTCCAAGGTTGTCACCGGTAGAATCTGAACCTGCATTTTCGCACCCCCCCCAAAAAGGAGCAGAATAAAATGAAAAGAGTATTGGGTATGGGCAACGCCCTGGTGGACATTCTTGTCCATTTGAATGAAGACAGTGAACTGGGAGTACTTGAAAAGGGAACCATGACTCTGGTTTCACGTGAACGCATGCATGACGTAATGAAAGATACCGCGGCGGCGGACGCACAGCGCACGGCCGGCGGATCCGCGGCCAACACCATCAACGGACTGGCAACCCTGGGGATTCCCACTGGGTTTATCGGGAAGATCGGTGATGACAAGATCGGCGCATCCTTTCGGGAGGACATGCTGCAACGGAATGTCCGGGCTCACCTCATGAAGGGAACCGAAAAAACCGGATGCTGCGTCGTTTTGATTTCGCCCGACCATGAGAGGACCATGGCCACCTATCTGGGCGCGGCCATTGAGTTGGACGCTTCGGATATTGAAAGTGAAATGTTCACGGATTGTGCCGTTTTTCATGTTGAGGGATATCTGGTGCAGAACCACCCTCTGCTGGAAAAATCCCTTCGTATGGCCCGGGAAGCGGGGTGCCTTGTTTCACTGGATCTCGCATCGCACAACACCGTGGGAGACAATCTGGAATTTCTTCGCCGGATGGTGGATGAATATGTGGATATTGCCTTCGCGAATGAAGAGGAGGCCCGGGTCTTCACTGGTGAATCCGATCCGGTAAAAGCGGCGGAGAAACTGGGCAAAGCCTGCGCCACAGCCGTAGTGAAAGTCGGACCTGCCGGTTCCCTGATTCGGGAAGGAGAACGGATGGTGAGCGTGGAAGCCGTGGATGCGGAGGTTGTCGACACCACGGGCGCGGGCGATCTGTATGCCGCGGGATTTCTCTATGGTCGTTTGAAAGGCCTGGATCTGGAAACCTGCGCCAGGCTCGGCTCATTGTTGGGAAGCCGTGTGGTGGAAGTTGTGGGCGCCAAGATGAGCGCGGAGCGTTGGGAAGGGATCCGGAAAGAAATGGTTGAAATAGAGGCGGATTCCCAGCGTTGAACATGAATCCAAAATCAGCGGGGAAATTGATTCCCCTGCGGTTTTCATGTATAATATCAGTCCTGTTTGTCCTTTACGGATTTTCCCGTGGGGCCATAGTTTAATGGGAGAACGCAGCGTTCGCAACGCTGAGATGGCAGTTCGACTCTGCTTGGCTCCACCATGCTGACCCTCGGAGTCCAGGAAGCCCGGAGTGAGAAAACAGGCCAGGGGCGGCATACCCTGCTGAAAATGCCGACGGAGATTGGCCCGGGTCGCCAGGGCCGGAACTCTGAAATTGAATCCAAATGGCGACGGAGCGAGTGACAGTATGAATATTTACGTTGGCAACATTGCTTACGAAATGTCCGAAGATGATCTTCGGAATGCTTTTTCAACTTATGGTGAAGTGGAATCCGTACGCATTATTACGGATCGGTTTACCGGACGTTCAAAGGGATTCGGATTCGTTGAAATGACGGATGCGGAAAACGCCCAGAAAGCTATTGACGAAATGAATGGCAGAGAATTGAACGGCCGTGCTCTTCGTGTAAACGAAGCGCGTCCGCGTCCGGACGGCGACCGCCCTCGTGGCGGCGGCGGCGGATACGACGATCGCTACTGAGTCCACATTGAAATGACCGGGGGCCTACGGGTCCCCGGAACCATTCCTCACCGATCATTGAGCATTACTCTATCCGCAGCGGAAGATGTTGAATTCATCCCGGCGCGGGATGGGGGAGTCAGTTCAGTGATTCATTCCTTCCGCGAAAGCAGCCAGTGCTTTTGCGTCCAGGTTTTCAGTCGTTCCGGTGACACCCGAAACCTTACGCACAATGGATCGTTCCAGGAAATTCATGCGTGAAAAATCAAATCTTCCCCCCAACAGACCCAGCGCGCTCGCATGGTTTCTGAGGCTTTCAGAGTAAGACTCATTCATCTGTTTTTGCGCTTTTTCACCCGTTTCCATGTGACAGAGAAATAAGCCAAGCTTTTTTTCCTGCAGTATATGCGTATGCTTCCGGCAGAATTTCCGGACCACGGATTGAACCTTTCCCGCATGAATGGAACCGCCAACGATTACGGAATCAAAGCTACCAGGGTCGGGAGATTCATCCCGTGTCAGATTAATCGTTTTCACCGAACCCTCCAGGAGTCCGGCGAGATCTTTGACAACGGATTCCGTGCAGCCATGTTTTGTTGCGAACACCACCAGTGTATTCATCGGGTCCTCCTGACAGGGTATGGTTCGGATTTTCCCGGATGGAAACTCCGATGTAAACAATATAGACAAATGGGAAACGGAGTTCAAGGCAATGAAGATGGCGAGGCGGATGGATGATACAGGGCGGACCCCGGGCGAATGGGGTGACAGAAAAAGCAGGCGAAGAGCAGAAGCAGTATGATAATAACCAGTCTCACCGCTTTGGGCATATTGCGTTCTCTCCCTTTCCCCTCTGAAGATACTCCCTGTTTTTTTAGACGACTGAAACGCCGGCCGGGTTCCATTTTTCAGTGAATTTCATCATTTTTCCCTTTGATTCCGCTATTTTGATTTCGGATGTTTTTACCGCGGGAGTGGAAAGGATCGTATTCCGCGTCTATAATGGACTCGAAGGAGGCCGGAACCGTGCATCAGCATGCCAGGGATCGAACCAATGTGAAATCCACCTCCGGCTTTCGCCTGGTATTCATCCTCAATCTGCTGTTTACTCTGGTGGAATTCACGGGCGGGATATTCACCCGCAGCACGGCCATCATGGCGGATGCGGTCCATGACCTCGGTGACAGCCTCTCTCTGGGTCTTTCCTGGTGGCTGGAAAGAAAGGCCATGCGCCCGGGGGACAACAATTTCTCTTTCGGGTACGAGCGTTTTTCCCTTCTTGGCGGCGTGGTCAGCGCAATCACCCTTTTTATCGGCGCCATTTTTGTGATTTCCCGGGCAATCCCACGCTTGATTCATCCGGAACAGGCGGATGCGAGGGGGATGGTGGTCCTGGCTGTTTTCGGCATCCTGGTCAATGGAGCGGGTGTTCTGAAGATGCGCGGGGCCACAGGTATGAACGCCAGAATGGTGACATGGCACCTGGCGGAGGATGTGCTGGGATGGGTGGCGGTACTTCTGGCGGGCATTGCCATGCAGATCTGGTCACTCCCCGTACTGGATCCGCTCCTTTCACTGCTGATTACCGGATTTATCCTGTTCCAGGTGGGTCGGGAACTACGCCACGCGTTGAGGGTGTTCCTTCAGGGAACCCCGGAGAACATTGATTCGTCGGCACTGGAAGAGGCCCTGCTGCACCTGGACGGCGTTTCAGAGATCCATCACATGCATGTCTGGTCCCTGGATGGAGAAAGAAATGTCATCAGTGTTCATATGGTCCTTGAAAAGGAGATTCCCGCCGCGGGAATCCGTGCCCTGAAGGCGGAAGCCCGGGGTCTACTGGAATCTTTGGGGATGTATCACTCCACGCTTGAGGTAGAATTCCCGGGAGAGGACTGCCGCATGGAAAATGATGAGAAAACAAAGTGCGCGCCGGGAAGCGATTGAATCGGGATGTTTTTCGTAAGCCCGGGCCGTGGACCGTGACAGCCTGAATCACTTACTGAAATCCACTGAAAGGAAAGCGACTCAGACACCGCATCCATCTTGACATCCGGTACGATTCAAGCCATAATCTAAGACACTTTATGGGGGTACTCCATGTGCGGCGTCATCGGCGTTTACGATAACGAAGAAGTCATCGGCAAGCTCTATTCAGCAATGTTGACCATCCAGCACCGAGGCCAGGATGCCTCGGGTATGCTGACCTATGATGGACACTATCACATCAAGAAAGGAAAAGGACTGATCCGGGATATTTTCGATGAGCGCAACATCGCCAGGCTGAAGGGGCACGTGGGTCTGGGTCATACACGCTACCCCACGGTGGGTGAGGGCTCAGTGGAAGATGCCCAGCCCTTCTGGATCAACTATCCCTTCGGCATGGCAGTGGTTCATAACGGAAATGTAACCAATTTTCATGATCTGAAGAAGGAACTCTTTGAAAAGAACCATATCCTTATCAACTCCAACTGCGATGTGGAAGCCATCCTGAACATCTTTGCATCCTATCTCCAGGCGTATAAAACCCGCCCCGTCACGCCGGAGATCATATTCAACGCCGTGCGTTACGTGTATCGCAGGGTGAAAGGAAGTTACTCCGTGGTGATCCATATCGCAAACCTGGGTATGGTGGCGTTCCGGGATCCTCATGGCCTGCGTCCGCTCCTGTTCGGGATCAAGGAGGACCAGATGGTCCCGGCCTATGCCTTTGCGTCGGAGAGTGTGTCTCTGGATGCCCTGGGTTTTTCACGGATCCGCGACGTTGGCTCCGGGTCCGCGGTGTTCATTGACCGGGAAAGGCGGGTATATGAAAAGAAAATCACAAACAAGCCGTTCAGACCCTGCATATTTGAATATATTTATTTCGCTCGCCCGGATTCCTACCTGAATGGGGTCAATGTGTACAACTCCCGGGTGGAGTTGGGACGCAGCCTGGCTAAGAAAATCAAACGTCGGAACCTCCCCATAGATGTGGTGGTCCCTGTACCTGATTCCGCGCGGGCCGCGGCCATAGAAATCGCGAATGTGTTGAAAATTAAATATCGAGAGGGTCTGGTAAAGAATCGATATATCGGAAGAACATTCATCATGCCCGGGGACCAGATGCGCCGGAAATCGATCCGCCATAAACTCAATCCCATTGTCGATGTGTTCAAGGGAAAGAATATACTTCTGGTGGATGATTCGATTGTTCGGGGAAACACCTCCCGTTCCATCATCCAGATGGTCCGGAATGCCGGTGCAAAACAGGTGTTTTTCGCTTCATATTCAGCGCCCCTGACCCATCCATGTGTGTATGGGATTGACATGCAGACCCGCAATGAATTCATTGCCCAAAATTCGACTCCTGAGCAGATCGCCGCGAAGATCACCGCGGATAAGGTCATTTACCAGGACGTGGAATCGATGGAGAAGGCGGTTCGAAAGCAGAATACGTCCATTCACAGTTTCTGTAAGGCCTGTTTCACCGGCCACTATCCCACGGGAGATATATCCCGGCGGATGTTTGAAATGATTGAAGCGGAACGGGATGCTGAGCAACTGCGAATCAAGGAGGGATAACCCTTACGCATGGCGGATATTTTTCCATTGAGCGGGAAGCTTGAAGAGATCAGCCTGCCCCGCATTTTAAATCATATCTCCCGTCAATACATGGACGGAGAACTCCGGATTCTGAGCGGGGATGAGTGCGTGACCGCAGCAATCCAGGATCGGATGGTACGATATGTCTGTGTGAAGGGAGCGAATGCGCCTCTTGGAACCTGGCTTCTCAACCGGGGAGAGTTGGATGAATCCGAACTCCATCAAGCCAGAGAAATCATGGAGAAAAAGGGAGTCCGCTTCGGCCGGGCAATGATGCTACTGGGCAAATGGACCCCGGTCATACTGTGGGAACGCGTAACCCTTTTTCAGGCGGAAAGCCTGTATCATTCCTTCGACCTTTGCGATGGGACCTACGAGATGGTTACCGACGCGAAGCCGGAACGGGAAAATATTACCCTTGACCTCAGCCTGCATCGGATCATCGCCGGGGGTGTCCGGCGCATGCGGAACATGGCGATTGTCCGGCGTGAAATGGCCGGTGTGGAACGGCTGTACCCGGGACGGACAAGAATGCCCGTGGATTTTGAGATCCAGGCTCATGAACACCATGTTCAGGAACTGGTGCGCAGGGAAACCGAGATCAGCCGAATCATGAGTGAAAGTGAATTGCTCCCTGATGAGACGTTGCGGGTTCTGTTCATGCTCCTGGCCGCGGAAAGAATTTCCATCCACCCTCCGGAGGAACCGGATATGGAACGGGCGCCGGGAAAGACGGTAACGGCCAGTACATTCAATTCATTTGATGACGCGTTGAAATATTACAACCAGAAATACGAGATGGTTTTCCGCGTATTGTCCAAGGAGATCGGTCCCATTGCCCTGTCTATCCTTCAGAAGGCGATTCAGGGAGTCATGGATGATCTCCCCTCCTGCTTCCGGAAAGTCACCCTGCGGTCCGGTGGTGGTCTGGAGGAGGACCCGATTCTGAAGTCCGTGTGGTACCAGGATTTCGATCGAACCATCGGCGAATTTCTGCGCGGACTGGAGGAGATATTGTACGCACAGATTTTCGCGGTCAAGCGTCACCTGGGTGTGGAATTCGAACAACAGATTCTGACATGGCTGAACCGGATCGACAACTAGAACAGCAGCGACAGATGCTGATTGTTATTTTTATCATATTCCTGATACTGGTGGTGATGTGGCTGTAGCAGACAGTGATCTTTCCCCGATGGAATCTCCTCCGGTTCTGATTCAGGTCCTGGGCCCCACGGGCGTGGGAAAGAGTCGAATGGCCATACACCTGGCCAGGAAGCACAATGGAGAAATTATTTCCGCGGACTCCATGCAGGTATACCGCGGTTTTGATATCGGAACCGACAAACTCCCTCTCCAGCGCCGGGGAGGCGTGCCCCATCATCTGATCGACATTGTGGATGACTGCTCCCAGTTCAATGCCGCGCTTTTCCTGGAAACCGCATTTTCAACGGCCCGGGCGGTCCGTGATCGCGGGCATATTCCCGTGGTTTGCGGCGGAACCGCGCTTTACCTGCGCACCATGATTCGGGGGATTTTTCCGCCGCCCCCCTGCGAACGGGTATCCAGAGGGGTGTTGAAACGGCTGGCGGAGCAACAGGGACTGGAACTCTTATGGAAACGGTTGCAGCGTATAGACCCGGAATATGGCGCCTGCGTACGCCCCAATGATGGTATCCGGATTATCCGTGGGCTGGAGATCTACTACAACCACGGTAAGATCCCCACCATGGTTTTCCGAGAGACCCGGACTCCGTTTCAGGGTTTCCGGTTTATCCGCATCGGCTTGACTCTGGAGCGGTCGGAACTTTACCGGAGAATTGAGGCGCGGGTGGATCGTATGCTGGAGCAGGGACTGCTGGAGGAATTACAGCGATTGCGGAAACGAATGCCTCCGGATTGTCCCCCTTTCAGGGCACTGGGGTACCGGGAACTGGGCGCGTACCTGGATGGAAAGACCACCTGGACCGAGGCCGTCGAAGAGATCAAAAGAAACTCCCGCCGATTTGCCAAGCGCCAACTCTCCTGGTTCCGGGGAGAGGGGGACATTCGATGGTTCCAGCCGGATGAGATGGACGCGGTTTCAACCTGGCTGAAAGCGGAGTTGAACAACGAAGCTCATGGCTGAACGCGCCCTGATCATCAGCGTATTTCCCCGGAATCGGCCGCCACGTGAAGTCAACCTGATCATGGAAGAGATGGAACGGTTGACGGAGAGCGCGGGCGGAGAGGTTGCCGGCAGACTGGTTCAGAAGCGGGACGCCCCCGATTCCCGTACCCTGTTGGGCCGGGGGAAAACAGAGGCGCTTCGGGAACGGGTCCAGTCGGAAAAAGTCGATATGGTGGTGTTTTACAACACCCTTTCACGGATTCAGCAGCGAAATCTGGAAGAGAGTCTTGAAACCAAGGTGATTGACAGAACCCGCCTGATTCTGGATATCTTTGCCACCCGGGCAAGAACCCTTGAGGGGAAGCTGCAGGTGGAACTCGCGCAGTTGATGTATCTTCTTCCCCGCCTGACAGGCCGGGGAGTGGCGTTGTCTCGGCTGGGTGGCGGAATCGGTACCAGAGGCCCGGGTGAAACAAAACTGGAATCCGACCGCCGGAGAATCAATGACCGGATCGCAATGATCCGTAAGCGGCTGGACGGTGTCATCCGTCATCGCGATGTACAGCGGAAATCCCGTGCCCATCGTCCCATCCCGCTGGTTTCCCTGGTGGGGTATACTTCAGCGGGAAAATCCACGCTTTTCCGCCAATTGACTGGAAAGGATACGCCCGTTTCCCGGCACCTTTTTTCCACTCTGGACCCATTGCTTCGCAGGGTGGATCTATCGGACCTGGAGCCCGGATGCGCTTTCATCCTGTCGGATACGGTGGGTTTCATCCGGGATATGCCCACCGAGCTGTTCCGATCCTTCCGGGCCACTCTCGAGGAGGTCGTCCACGCGGACCTGGTGTTCAATATCGTGGATGTGTCCGCGCCGGATCACCTCTTTCAGGAGCAGGAAGTGTTGCGAGTTCTGAAAGATATTCAGGTGCCGCAGGAACGGGTGATCACGGTATACAACAAAATGGATTTGATTCGGGACACGTTCCCGGTATCCGCGGACACTGAGGTGGTGAGGATTTCCGCGCGAACCGGCGAGGGGGTGGACGGATTACGGGAAGTCATATTTCAGAAATGGTTCTCCTCCATGCGCCGCTATTCACTGCGGATTAATCGGGTGGATTTCAATCCTCATGCCCTGCGTCGATGGGCAGTGATCGTGAGCCGTCAGGATCATGGGGATACAGTTCATCTGGAGCTGTTGTGCAAACCCGAAGAAATGGTACAATACAGAAAAAAGCTGGGAGGAGGGAATCCATGAAATTCTGGTCCGTTTTTGTCATAACGCTGATTGCCGCCGGCTGTGCCGGTGGACCCCGGGTGAACACCGATGTGAACATTCCCACTCTTGCCACAGGTGAAGTGGGGGTGGACCAGAGTTATGCGAACGGATGGAAGCAGCTGGAATCCGGTGATCCGGCTCAGGCCATGGAGATGTTTCGTCGCAGCCGTGCGGATGAAGACCGCCTGTACGTGGCCTTCGGTTTTGTATACCTGGTCAAGGGGAAAGCGGACCTGGCATTCAAGAATTTCAATAACGCGCTGAAATTGAACCCGGAAAGCGCGCCGGCTCGGCTGGGAATGGCGGCCTATCACGAAGCCAGGGGAGAGATGGTGGATGCCTTCCGTATCTACTCCCGCCTGCGGGCCGAATTTCCGGAAAATCCCTGGGTCCGCCTCCGGCATGAACGAATCAGTTCACGGGAAACGGAACGATGGCTGCATGAGGCGGATCGTCTACAGCGCCTGGGGAAAATGGATGAGGGCTACCTGGAAGCATTGGAGAACGCATTGAAGTTCTCTCCGGAACTGATGGCCGTTAAGGAGAGAATTGCCGCGTACTACAGTGAGCGGAACCGGGATGAACAGGCGGCGGGTGTGTACGAGGAGATTGTGAGAAATGCGCCCTCCAATCTGGATGCCATGAAGAAGCTGGGGGAGATCTATGAAGAGCAGGGGCAGTATGATCGCGCCCTGGTGGTCTATCGCGGACTGCTTCTCAAGAATCCGGGAAGCCTGGATGTATCGAATCGGATTAATGGATTAAAGGTTCGGTTCAACGAGCAGAATCTTCCCCTTCGGTTAAAGAATATTTACTTCAAATCCGACCTGAATCGGGAAGAACTGGCTGCCCTGATCGGGAGATACTATTCCGAAGAGTTGGTTCTGTCGGGATCCCCAAAGATCATTACCGATATTCAGCACTCCTTTGCCCGTGACGCCATTGTGAAGCTCTGCAGCCTGGGCATCATGTCACTCCGTCCGGACCACACCTTCGGTGTGGGCCGCATGGAGGAGCTGAATGTAACCCGTGCCCGGTTTGCGCTGGTGGTGCGGAACCTGATCCGTTACCTGGAAGGAAGAGGATTTACCCTGGATCTGCAGGTGTCTGAACGGAACCTGGAAGCCGCGGATGTATTTCCCGTACACAAAGAGCACGATGTGATTCGATTCATGGTGAATGCAAAGCTCATGCAGTTGGATGAATACGGCAACTTCCGGCCCGCTGAAGATATCAGTCCCTTTGAGGCCCTGCGGACTTTTTTTGAGATCCGGCGACGGATGAATCCTTTGGAAGGGTAAAAAAAAAGGGCGGACCCCGAAGGATCCGCCCTGAATACGCCTGAATAAAATCAGCGTTGCTGCATATCGCTCATGGAAAACTTGTCTTTCTTGGTGTAGCCCTCGGGAATACTGTAGGCGTTCGGTCCGGGATTCTTCTCCGCGATCTCGATTACTTCCATTGTGGATCGGATATCCTGACCCATCACGTTAACCGTTGTTTCAGACCCCATCCAGTATCCATTGACCTTCTGGATCTCTTTGACGGCTTCATCCGAGAGACGCATCTGGGCCTTAAGCATTTCAGACATCATGTTCCGGGAAACCGCTTTCCAGTCAAAGGAAACCGCGGTGGAAGCCCATACATTCATCTTCATCTTCATCATCATCATGCCGATTTCCACGTCATAGCCGTCACAGGGAAGGCCCGCGATGGTTTTTTTCTGGCCGTTGGCGGCCACTTTCACCGTCACGGAACCCATCATGGATTTCATCATCTGCGCCATCTGGGGAGGCATGTATTCAGACATATCCACCGGCAGAGTCATGGGGATGTAACTCTTGCTACCATGATTGATCATGTACATGATCTTCTTGTCCATGTCCATGATGATGGACTGGGAGTTCATGTGAGTGGCAAAATGGGTTTTGCTGATCCACTGCTCCGTAACCATGTCCTTGGCGGGAGTGGTTTTGCCCATCATGGTCACTTCATCCGTGTGCTGATTCTGCTTGATGTAAATGTCGGCCTGGGCCAGCCCGGCTGTGAATGCGAGCAGGACGACGGCCAATAAAATCTTCTTCATATTTCCTCCTGTATGTCTCTCCCGGGATCTGTATTCCCCGGTTTTACCCAATATTACGTCTTTGTGTATTACAAGTCAACATGACGCTTCACCGGTGTTACGGGCGATCCACTTCAGGAAAAGCAAGGGGTTTCACAGATGGGAATTTTCTGTTATAATTAGCTTTACGCGCCTGTAGCTCAGAGGATAGAGTATTGGTCTCCGGAACCAAGGGTCGCAGGTTCGACTCCTGCCAGGCGCGCTTTTTCATCTCTCTCATTTCGGAACCCTCTCCAACCGGATTTTCCTTGAGATCCAATCCCGATTGTGCCAGAATAAAAATAGACCTTGCGACTGCCGGTTCATTGAAATAATGAATGGCCGGAATCGTGATACGGAGTATCTGGAAACCCAATCAAATGGATGCAAAGCTGGTTCGATTACTCGCTCTGTACAGGGACCTGTTTCAACAGTCCAATGAAGCCGTGGTACTGCTGAAAGACACCCCGATTATTGAATGCAATCCCCGGGTATGCGAGTTGTTTAAAAGAAGCCGAAAAGAAATTATCGGCAGGGAACCATGGGATTTCGCGCCGCAATATCAACCGGATGAACGGGCATCCGCGCAGGCGGGGAGGGCCAGAGTAGATGCCGCATTGAGCGGCATCCCACAGTTGTTTGAATGGCTTCACCAGGCACCGGGTGGAGAATTGATTCAAACTGAAGTCAGCCTCTGGTGCATTCACCAGGAGCAGAGACTGGTCATCGGGATTATCCGTGATATCACAAGGCGCCGTCAACTTGAGTCTCAATTGCGACATGCCCAGAAGCTGGAAGCACTGGGAACCCTGGGCCGTGGAATCGCGCATGATTTCAACAACGTCCTGGGTGTGATTTCCGGATATTCCGAATTGCTGATGGAAGAACTGGCGGGCAATTCGAAAGCGGAATCCGGACTGAGCCAGATCATGCGCGCCTGCCGAAGGGCCGGGGATATGGTAAAGCAGATTCTGATGTTCAGCCGGAGTGAAGATGGGGAACGGGTATCCCTCATGCTTCATCTGGTGGTGAAGGAAGCCTTGAAGCTGATCCGTTCTTCCCTTCCTGCGGATGTCATACTGATTCCGCGTATACAGGTTCATGACGTGCGAATCCTGGCGGATGTGTCACAGATCCACCAGATGGTGGTCAACCTGTGTGCCAATGCCGTGCAGGCCATGCCTGATGGAGGAAACCTGACCGTTACCCTGGATGTGCTCACGGTGGACAGTGAAAACGTTTCTTCACACGAAGGGCTTTCACCCGGGGAGTACGCACGTATTGTGGTAAAGGATACCGGCCATGGCATGGAAAAACGGGTCCGGGAGAGAGTGTTTGATCCCTACTTTTCCACCCGGGATTCCGGCGGCGGAATGGGACTTCCCGTGGTGATGGGAATCGTCCGGGGGCATGGAGGCGATGTGAAAATTGACAGTGTCCTGGATGAGGGCACGACGGTTCAGGTGTTTCTTCCAACACTTTCCGTGGAAATTCAAGATGAACATATCGACTACTCCGACACTTCCGGATGCAGTGAACGGATCCTGCTGGTGGACGATGAAGTGACTCTGGTGGAACTGGCATCCAGAATGCTGAAGCGCCTGGGATACAAAGTGACGCCATTCACCTCTTCGAAGGGCGCATTGGAGGCATTCCGTTCCGCTCCGGATGATTTCGACCTGGTGATTACGGATCAGACCATGCCGGATCTTACCGGAGTGCAGCTTGTCAAGGAGCTCCGGAAAATCCGTTCCGACCTGTCCATCATTCTCTGCACCGGGTTCAGCGAGGCCATTGGCAGGGACAACTATGAGTTCCTGGGCGTCAATGCATTTATCAGCAAACCGATTCTCATGAAGGAATTGGCCCGGACCATCCGGCAGACTCTGGATCGTTGAGGAGTCCGGCGTTCTGACGCCGAAGGACACTTGAAATTACAACGAATTTCGGGTATATTATATTATGAATCAAATGAACATTCTCTCTATTAATCCCGGGTCCACCTCGACGAAGCTGGCGGTGTACCGGGACGAGGAAAAACTTTTCGGTGCCAGCTTGTCGCATTCCGCTGAAGAAATTGGGAAGTACTCCCGCATCAATGATCAGAAGGAATTCCGTACGTCTCTCGTGCTGGAATTTTTAAAAGATAACGATTTTGATGTATCTGAATTGTCCGCTGTAGTGGGCCGTGGCGGGCTGCTCCCTCCTATGGAATCGGGAACCTATACAGTCAGTCCTGAAATGCTTTCTTTCCTGGAACAGACGGAGTGGGAACACGCATCCAACCTGGGAGCCATGATTGCGGATGGCATTGCCCGGAAAGTCGGTGTACCCGCTTTTATCGTGGATCCGGTTGTGGTGGATGAGATGATTGATCTCGCCCGTGTGACCGGAGTACCTGAAATCAGCCGGATCAGTATCTTTCACGCGCTGAATCAGAAGGCAGCCGCACGGGAAGCCGCGCGAAAGCTGGACAAACCCTACACCAAGTGCAACCTGATTGTCGCCCACATGGGTGGGGGGGTTTCCATCGGCGCGCACCTTCAGGGTCGTGTGGTGGATGTAAACAACGCATTGAACGGCGACGGTCCATTTTCCCCGGAGCGCGCCGGCTCCGTTCCCACCTGGTCCCTGATAGAGTGGGTGTTAAGCGGAGACCTGACTCGTGATGAGCTGAAAAAGCGGGTCACGGGGCGCGGCGGGATTGTGGCTCACCTGCAGACCAATGACATGCGCGAAGTGGAAAAGCGCGTGGACAACGGAGACAAGAAGGCCGAATTCATCCTTCGCGCCATGGCCTACGGCGTTGCCAAGCAGATCGGAGCCATGGCGGCCGTGATGGCCGGAAAGGTGGATGCCATTGTCATGACCGGTGGCATCGCTTATGACAAGCGTTTCGTTAAATGGATCTGTGAAAGAACGGATTTTCTGGCTCCCTGTATCATCATGCCCGGAGAAGATGAGATGAGATCCCTGGCCCTGGGCGGATTGCGGGTACTCCGAGGCGATGAGGAAGCGAAAACCTGGTCTGAATCAGCGGAAAGTAAGTAGGATATAGATTTAATTGGGATATAGAATCAAAATTATATAGGAGATTTTCGTATGGAACCCATAAGAACGTTGCATGGTATGGAGCAGTTGGTAAAAGCCAAGAAAACCCCCACGGTGGTCGTGGCCTATGCTCAGGAAGAGGATGTACTCAAAGCGGTGGACCGGGCGGTTCGTGAGGATATCACCAATGCCATTCTGGTGGGGGATGAACCCCTGATCCGGAAGATGTGCGCCGACCTGAAAATTGACCCTGAATCCTTTGAGATCGTCAATGAACCGAACGAAATAAAGAGCGGTTTGGTGTCCGTTCAACTGATTCTGGATGGAAGAGGGGACTTTCTGATGAAGGGACTCATCTCGACGCCATATTTCCTGAAAGCCATCCTGAACAAGGAGTTCGGCCTGGTGAAGAAAGGTGCCGTGCTGTCTCACTCCACGGTGCTGGAAATGCCGGCCTACGACAAGCTGCTGATTGCTTCCGATGTGGCCATGATCCCCAACCCGGATCTGAACCAGAAAGTCGCGATGATCCGTTACAACGTGGATGTAATCGCCAAGAAACTGGGAATCGAGAATCCCCGGGTGGCCATCGTTACGGCCAATGAAAAAATCAGCGAGAAGATGCCTGCCACGATCGATGCCGCGCTCCTCGCCAAGATGAACGATCGTCACCAGATCAAGCGGTGCCGTGTGGACGGTCCCCTGGCTTTTGATCTCTGCATCTCACCCCGTGCCGGCAAGGTGAAGAATCTGAAAACCAAGGTGGATGGTCAGGCCGATATCATGATCTTCCCCAACATTGAAGCGGGAAACATCTTCTATAAAACCTGTACCTACTTCGCACAGGCCACCCTGGCCGCAATCGTTACCGGCGCTCCCTTCCCGGCCGTTCTGGTTTCCCGTGCCGATGACGATGACTCCAAGTACTATTCCATCGTACTGGCCGCGGCCCTGATCTAAACCGGATCCAAACCCCGGGTGGGGGTTTTCCTCCACCCGGAGATTCACTTCATGATTTCCTGTGATTTAAGCCATACAATACCCGGATCAATTCCTGATCGGGGCACACTGGGTTCATCTAATCTGTAATCTGAACGTTTCAGCCGTTCGCTTTCATCACCGTGGCAATGGCATCCACGGCCCGGGCCAAATCCGCGTCATCAATGTCGTGGTGGGTGCAGAATCGGATGGTGTGGTCACTGAAGGGTAGAGCCAGAACCTTCAGGGTTTTCAGCTGCTCCAGGAACTCGGGCGCATGCATGGACTCGAGCTCCAGCATGACAAAATTGGTTTCCACGGATTCCGGATTGACCGTTATTCCGGCGATCCCGGACAGCCCCCGTGCCAGCGCGCGGGCGCGTTCGTGATCTTCCGCCAGCCGTTCCACCATGGTTTCCAGGGCCAGAATTCCGGCCGCGGCGACAATTCCCGCCTGGCGCATGGCTCCCCCCAGGTACTTCCGGACTGTAATGGCTTCCCGGATCAGGTCTTTGCTCCCCACAAGGATTGAGCCGATGGGCGCGCAGAGCCCCTTTGACAGGCAGAACATCATGGTATCCGTATGCGCTGCGATCTCGGACACGTTCACGCCCAGGGCCACCGCGGCATTGAACACGCGGGCCCCGTCCGTGTGGACGTGGAGATCATGAGCCTCGGCCAGCTGCTTCACTGAGCGCATGTACTCGATGCTCAACACGCTTCCTCCATGGAGGTTATGCGTGTTCTCAAGGCAGATGGCGCGTGTGGGTGGGCAGTGAACGCGCATGGCGGTGTGGATGTTTTCACGGATCCGGTCAATATCCATCGCACCGTTCACGGATGGAAGAATGCGGGGAACGCTCCGGGCGAGGCGGGAGACGTTGCCGGCTTCATAGTTGAAGATGTGGCATTTCTCCTCCATGATTACCTCAACACCCTCTCCGACCCCCAGGATCAGGGCGATGGTGTTGCCCATGGTTCCGGAGGGGACGAAGATGGCGGCTTCCTTACCCGTGATTTCAGCGGACATCTCCTGCAGGCGGTTGACCGTGGGATCATCGCCATGGACATCGTCGCCAACGGGTGCGGTGGACATGACGCGGCGCATCTCTGGTGTGGGACGGGTCACCGTATCGGATCGGAAGTCGGAAAATCCCTGGTATGACATGTTATTTCTCCTCTATATTCGTGTTCGAACGAATTTTGTCGGTAACTGCTTTGACCTTTCCTTCCATGGTGATCGCTTTGTCCCGGCGGTCATCAATGGAAAGTTTTGTGGAAACCCGTTTTGCTCCTGAGTTGAAGGGGGCTTCATGCATGCGAAGTACCGCTTCGATCACCCGGTTCAGCGGGCCTTCAATCACGGTACTCATGGGACAGAGCATATGCTTTAAATCAGGGAAATCCTCAAGTACTTTCTCCACATCCGCCACGTAAGTGCTGAGAGATGGGGAGCCCGTTCCCAATGGAACCACAGTGACCTGCGCAACGACGTTGTTCATGGGGACCTCCAAGAATATATTATACA
>CAYVBC010000014.1:0-10484 GCA_964449545.1 uncultured Clostridia bacterium
GGGGCCTACGCGGTGAACCTGATTACCCTGGCGCCCAATTACGCGGAACACCTGCGGACCGCGGCGGAGTTGAAGGTTCCCGTTATTGTCTTTGCCGGAAGTTTTCCCCGTAAGGCGGAAGTGGAGATCGCGAAGGCGTCCGGGGCACGGGTCCTGTGCTTCGCCTCCACGGAATCCATCGCTCGGCGGATGATCGAGTATGGCGCCGATGGCCTGATCCTGGAAGGCAGTGAAGCTGGAGGTCATATCGGCCATGTTTCCACAATGGTGCTGCTCCAGCAGGTCCTGTTCGCGTTCCCCGAAGTGCCTGTCTTTGTGGCCGGTGGGATTGCCACGGGCCGAATGATGCTGCATCTGTTTCTCATGGGGGCCGCGGGCGTGCAGATGGGAACCATCTTTGCCATGTCCGAGGAGAGCCCCGCGCATCCCGGATTCAAGGAACGTTTCCGCAGGGCACGGTCCCGCGAGGCCTTTGCCACGCCCCAATATGATTCTTCCCTGCCGGTTGTTTCCGTGCGGGCATTGAAAAATCGCGGCACCGATCAATTCGGCCGACTTCAGCTGAACCTTCTGACCCAGATCAAGGATAACAACCTCTCCCGCACCCAGGCCCAGTACGAAGTGGAAAATTACTGGATCGGCGCGTTGCGGAAAGCCGTCCAGGAGGGTGACGTGGATTCGGGGTCCCTGATGGCGGGCCAGAGTGTGGGACTGGTTAATGAGACCCGGCCCGTTCGTGCCATCCTGGACTCCATGGTTCATGACGCGGAAACAGAACTGGAGCGGGTTCGCCAACTCCTTTCCTGCCGGGATTGACGGGGACCCCGACAGGCCGTACAATATGACAATGGAAATATCGGAAATCAAAGTCCGGTTTGAACAGTTACGCATCAAGTCTTCCGATCTCAGGGGGTATCTTTGACCTGGATCGCAAATCATCCAGGCTGAAGGAGATTGAAACCCGTCTGGTGGATGGGGAGACCTGGGACAATCCGCAGAAATCCGCCCAGCTCCTGAAAGAGAAAAAGCGCCTGGAACAAGTTCTGGATCTGGGGGATCGCTTTGATCGGGATATCGGTGAAATAGAGACCTACCTGGACCTGGTTGAAGAGGACCCGGAGCTGCAGGGTGAGCTGGAAGCCGAAGTGGAGCGTTTCGCCGGGTTTGTGGAAGCCATGGAGATCCGCAACTACCTGAGTGGCGCACAGGATGGAAACAATGCTTTTCTCAGTATCCATCCGGGTGCCGGGGGAACGGAGAGTCATGACTGGGCTGAAATTCTTCTGCGCATGTACCTGCGGTTCGCCGAACGCATGGAGTATACGTCCGAGATCGTGGAGATCATGGCCGGAGAGGAAGCCGGGATAAAGAGTGTCACGGTTCGGGTGGACGGAGAATTCGCCTATGGTTACCTGAAACAGGAGATCGGCGTGCATCGCCTGGTCAGAATTTCTCCCTTTGATGCCGCGAGTCGTCGGCACACTTCTTTTGCCGCGGTTTTTGTGTACCCGGAAGTGGATGATCAGATTAAGATTGAAGTCGACCCCAAGGATCTGCGGATCGATACCTACCGGGCCTCAGGCGCCGGTGGGCAGCACGTCAACCGGACCGATTCCGCGGTCCGGATTACCCACCTCCCCACCAATACCGTGGCTCAATGTCAGAATGAGCGGTCCCAGCACCAGAACCGGGACCGGGCCATGAAGTTGCTGAAAGCAAAACTCTTTGATCTGGAATTGAAGAAAAAAAACAAGGAACGGGACCGGATGGAAAACGAAAAGGGTGAAATCGCCTGGGGAAACCAGATCCGTTCCTACGTTCTCCACCCTTACCAGAATATCAAGGATCATCGCACGAACCTGGAGATCGGAAATACCCAGCGGGTTCTGGACGGTGATATCCTTCCGTTTATCAAGGCGGCCTTGAAGCGACGCTGAGGCCCGAAAAAGCCCGCCCGGGGGGAGGGGGAGTTGCGCCCCGGTGTGGAAGCGTTTCCTGTCAGCCTGGCGTTGATCGCGGTGGTATACCATTTCGGGATTCCTTCAATCTATATCTGGATCCCGGCAATGCTGGCGGCCTTCGTTTTCCTGGGATTTTTCAGGTATCGTCGATTCGGCAACCCCATCCGGGTGGTGGTGATTCTCGCCGTAGCAGCGGCATTGGCGGCGGCATTTTCATCGGAGATGATCCGCTATGGAAAGACCGCCCGCCTGGATCTGCCCGCGGGGCAGTATATCTCCCTGAGAGGGTATCTGGATCGATTTCCACGGATAGAGTCCCTTGCTTCAAGGCTATTGTTGAACGTGTACTCCGTGGAATATCATCATCGTCTTCGAAGGGTTTCTCTGCGTCTGGAGCTCAAGGTTCCGGGCGATCTCCGCCACCTGAATCCGGGGGATCACCTGGAGGTGGACGCGTGCGTGTCGCCCGTTGAACCGTCGGGAGGGCGAGGATCCTATTTCATGGCCCGGCGGATCCATTTTTATGGCCGATGCAAATCCGGGATTCAGGTCAGGCGGATACAAACCGGATCATGGATCTGGGCACTACTGGGGCGTTGGCGCAATGGTTTCCGCGCTGAACTTGAGCGGTGTTTTGGCGATTCAGTGGAAAGGGTCAATTTGAAGGGTGCCTTTTTTGAAGCCCTGCTGCTGGGGGACCGTGGGCATCTGTCCGATTCTTTTCGCCAGGAGTTGCTGGACGCCGGTGTTTTTCACCTGGTGGCCATTTCCGGAACCCATGTGGCCATACTGGCCCTGATCGTTCTCATGGGAATGAGATGGATGGGAATCCGCGGGTGGTGGCGCTGGGGGCTGACTTCCGGACTGTTGCTGGTGTACCTCGCGGTCGCGGGATTTCCCGTATCCGCGGTCCGGGCGGTGATCATGGTAATGATTCTCACCCTGGGACGTGAATCCGGATATGCTCCGGATCCTCTCCGGGCGCTTTCCCTGACGGGCCTGGCAATGCTGGCCATGAATCCCCTGGCCGGCCTGGACGCGGGGTTCCTGATGACATTTTCACTGGCCGCGGTGATTGTTCTGGGGAGGGGACTGACCAGGATTTTTCCGGAATGGGTTCCCCGTTTTTTTTCTGAACTGATCTGCGCCACGGTGAATGTGACCACGGTCGCGCTTCCCCTGAGTCTTTACCTGTTTCATCGCTATGCCATGGTGGCGCCATTGAGCGGGATGCTCCTGCTTCCCCTGTGCGGTCCGCTCCTTATTCTGGGGATGCTGGCCCTGTGCGCATCCATATTCTTTCCCCTTCTGAGCGCCTGGGTACTGGCCGCGGCCCGGATTGTGGTGAATATTCTCTTTGCCGGCATCTCGATGGCATCGGCGACGGGGTCGACCATTTATCGCCTCGGGCCGCCAATCGCGGCATTGATGTTGATCTCAGTTCTTCTTCTTCTGGTTCACCGGGGTTCCGGGAAGCGAATCCGTGTCGGCGCGGCCTTTCTGTTGCTTGTGGTTCTGGTCGCCGCTTCCTGGCGCCAGCCGCCTCACAGGCCGCGGAAGCTGGAAGTGCATTTTCTGGATGTGGGCCAGGGGGATTGCGCCTGCGTGGTTTTTCCCGGGGGAGAGGCATTGCTGATTGACGGTGGTGGTGATCGGACGGGTTCGTTTTCCGTGGGCCGTTTGCGCGTATTCCCATACCTGCTGGAGCATGGGATCCGGGTACACTGGATGGCCCTATCCCATTTTCACCCGGATCACGCGGCCGGACTCCTGGATCTGATCCCGTTGATCCGTCCCCGGGAAATCTGGATTTCCGGTGCCCCTTGTGAAGATCCTCTCTTTCAAAGGCTCATGGGGCCTGATGGACCCCGGGTTCGGGTCAGACGGGTCGTTTCGGGCGTGGTGCTGGAACGGGGGAAATACCGAGTGGTCTGCCTGTATCCCCGCCGTTTCAGGTTCAGTCGGGCGGCCCGGAATGAAAATTCCCAGATATTGAAAGTGGAAGATGGAGAGCGTGGGTTCCTGTTTACCGGGGACGCGGGAGAGGCAACGGAAAAAGAGCTGCTCGGGGATGGCGTTCCCCTGAAGGGAATCCGGGTGCTGAAACTGGGGCATCACGGATCAAGAACGTCATCGTCGCCCGAATTTCTTGCCGCCGTTTCCCCGCGGCTGGCGGTGATCTCTCGCGCGGCGTCCAATCCCTTCGGCTTTCCTCATGCGCAGGTACAGGACAGGTTGGATGCATGCGGGATTCGATGGCTGGACACGGCCTGGAGTGGGACAATCCGGATGGTGTGCGGAGAGAATGGGATTCAGGTGGAAACCGCTCTGGGAGGGGCACTGATGGTTGATTTTTCGCCTGATATCGAATAACATGAATCAATGTCCGAACGCAGGGTCCTGGTGGTTGATGATGAAGATTTTATCCGGGATCTGGTCTGTGATTTTTTTGACTGCGAAGGGATACAATGCGATTCAGCTGAAACCATGCCCACCGCCCTGGAACTACTTCGGAAATACCACTATTTTCTGGTTCTGCTCGACCGCAACCTTGAATCCGCCAAGGGGGAAAAAGTAATTTCCCATGTTCGGCGAATCCAACCGCGAATTCCCGTGGTCATATTAACTGGAGACCATCAGTTCAGCAGTGAAGAAGCCCGGCGTATAGAAGCTGACGGTGTGATCTACAAGCCATTCAAAATCGATGAATTCATGACATCGGTTGAAGAATTCCTGGAGACTGAATGAGACAAAAAATTGTAAGTATACTGGCCGTGCTGATCCTGGGTGCCGGTTGCCTTTTCCCAATGGAAATCATGAAGTTGTCAGAGATCCGTACGGGAATGAAGGGAACGGGGAAAACCATTTTCAGGGGAAACAGTGCGGGGGATTTCACCTTTACTGTACTGGGGTTCATTGAAAAGTTCGTTCCCGGAAAAAACCTGATTATCGTGGAACTTGAGTCTCCGCTGCTGGAGGGTTCCGGGGTGGTGGCGGGAATGAGCGGAAGCCCGGTGTATATTGACGGACGCCTGATTGGAGCTGTGGCCTACGGTTTCAATTTCTCAAAAAAGCCCATTGCCGGTGTAACGCCTATTGAGGATATCCTGGCGGCGGGAGAGCATACATCGCCGTCCTATTCCATTGATATTTCCAATATCAAAGTGCAGTTCGACAGGGAGAATGTCGGTCGGATCGCGGATTTGATTCGGGGGGAACTGGTTCGAAGAGCCACCACCACGCCTGTATCCGAAATCGTTCCCATCCGGTTGGTGGGTGCATCTCAGGGGATTCATCCGCGAGCTCTGGGGCCGCTGAATGCCATGTTTTCGCCTGTATCCTCGTTGCAGGTTACCCGGAAACTGGACCGCACACCACCTTCCGATGAACTGTTCCGCATTCATCCGGCGGATGCCGCCGCCGTACCCCTGATCCGGGGCGATTTTGAATATTCCGCATCCGGGACCGTGACCCATGTGGATGGAAAACGGGTGTATCTTTTCGGGCATCCCTTCTTTAATCTCGGAACCGTGAACTTTCCTCTCCACAAAGCGGAAGTGGTCACCATGGTTCCCTCCTACCAGAATTCCTTCCGGCTTACGGCGTCACGCAACATGATCGGGACTGTTATCCAGGATCGTTTTTCATGTCTGCAGGCCGACCTGGGGGATGGCCCCTACATGATTCCCCTGAAGGTTTTCCTCAAGCGACGGAATCGAAATTTTTCCATTGAGATGGTGGACCATCCCCTCCTGACCCCCGCGCTGACCGCGGTGGCCATGGAAAATATCTTCATATCCGAGTACCAGCAGTATGGATTTAATTCCATCCGTGTGAAAGGGCGGATCTTTGTGGAGAATGAGAAAAACATCATTATTGACGACCTGTTCAGTGGCACATCGTCATTCTCGGAGTTCTCAAACCTGCTCATGGCGGTGCAGTTTTTCCTGATGAACAATCCGGAGAAACGGATCAAAATTCAGAAACTGGACTTTGAAATTACCGGTTCGGAGATTGTCCGCAGAACGAACCTGGAAAACGTCATTCTGGACAAGAACGCCTATGCTCCGGGAGAAACCATCCGGGCCAAGCTGTTTTTCCGCAACGAGCGGGGGAACATGGTTTCGGAGGAAACCGGGTTGAGGGCTCCGGGCTTGAAACCGGGATCTCCTTTCCTGATCCTGGTGGGAGATAAGGATGAAATCGTACGATTTGATGCGAAAAACATCAAAACCAGCTATTTTCCGACACGATTGAGCCACCTGGTTCGAGCCATCAACAACCTGCGAAAGAACAATCGAGTATATTTCAAAGTCATGACTCCGGCATCGGGATTGTTTGTGAAGGGGTACGAATACTCTCACCTGCCCCCCAGCATGAAGTCCGTGCTTGAATACAACGCCACAAGCAACAACCAGTCCCGGATCCAGTATTCCACCCTGGCGGAATATCAGATGGAATTACCGGCTGTGGTCCGAGGCAGGAAGCTATTCAAATTAAAGATCCGGGAGAGGTAAGATGTGTAAACGATACGGTCTGTTCACGTTGATGTTGATTTTTTGCGTGGTCATGGTTTCCGGTGGCCAGACAAAAAAAATTGTAATCGGTGATTTCAAGGATTTCCAGGAGGGTGTTCTGCGGGGAACCAGTGTGGACAACCGCGGCAGGCTCTTCATCGGCCCCCGCATTCATTCCATACCGGGTCCGGACAGTGAATATTACCTGTCTGTGGCCGCAACGCCGAAAGGGGGGCTTCTGCTGGGCACCGGTCATGGTGCCACCGTATTTCGAATTCCTTCAGGAGAGGGAAAACCGGAGAAGATATTCAGCGAGGACCAACTGGATGTGTACGGACTCGTGGCCACACCGGCTGGATCCATATTTGTCGGAACCTCTCCCAATGGAAGCGTGTATCGGATCAGCAGCAAGGGGAAAGTGGAGAAAGTGTTCACTCCCAGGGAAAAGTTCATCTGGGCGCTTGAAGTGGATCTCCGGGGCCGGGTGTATTGCGCCGTTGGAAATCACGGAGCCGTTTATCGTCTTGAAGACAAGGAAAAGGGGGATCCGGTTAAAATTTTCGATGCCGAAGATGCGCATATCACCAGCCTGTATGCGTCCAGGGACGGGGCCATTTACGCGGGAAGCGCGGATCGCGGCATTCTATACAGAATCTCAGACAACAAGGTCAGGGTGATGTTTGATTCGCCCTTCGAAGAGATTCGCGGTATCAGCGAGGATGGCGGTGGGCGGATCTATTTTGCCGCCACCCGCCTGGTGCGTCGCATAAAGAAAAAGGATGAAACCACTCCCGGTGAGAAAATCCCATTGGAAAAGAGCAGGGAAGAGGAGATCAACAGGGAAATGAGTGCTCTTTTCCGTCTGAATTCCGATGGAAGCGTGGAAAAGATCTGGGAATCGATGAAAGAGACGATTTATGATCTCTGCTACCTCAAGAGTCGTGACGTGGTATATCTGGGAACCGGGGATTCGGGGAGAATATATCAGGTGAGTCCGGATGGGGATTACTCTCTGCTGATGGAAGCTCAATCGGCGCAGATATTCAAGGTGATCCCCTTTGCCAAGGGTGTGCTCGCCATCACAAACAACACGGCCGGAATCTGGCGCGTGGAAGATGCCACCGCGGGAAAAGGGGAGTACCTGTCGCGGGTATATGATCTGATGGTGCCCTCCCGTTTCGGACGCATCAGCTGGAGAACGGAGAGTGGTTCCGGCGGTGTTGCCTCGGTTTTCGTGCGCACCGGGAACTCAAGACTTCCCGATAAAACCTGGACACCCTGGTCTCCTCCCTTCACGGACCCGGCAAATTCCCGCATGGACAGCAGGGGATACCGGTACATTCAGTTCAAAGTGGGATTGAATTCGGCCAACCTGACCCGTTCGCCGCAGTTTACCCGACTGACGGCCTATTACCTCCAGAACAATCTGCGTCCCCGTATTCGATGGCTGAAAACCCAGCCGCGGGTTTCAGAGGAAAAAGAGAAGAAACCGGGGAACCGGAATGATCTTGCGGCACTACAGGTACTCTGGAAGGCCGAGGATCCCAATTCGGACCAGCTCCAGGCCGCGGTGGAACTGCGCCGGGTGGGCGGTGAGGCGTGGGTTCCTTTCAAGGAGCATATTGCCGGGAATCTGCTGGAAATCGATCCACGCATGGTGGCGGATGGAGAATACCAGCTGCGGTTGAAGGTAAACGACGGCCTGTCCAATCCTCCGGAGGATGCCTTGGAAGTGAGTCAATTGTCGCGGATTTTTACCGTGGATTCCACCGCCCCAAACCTTGAGGAACCGCAGGTTCAGAGTGGTGTTTTCTCTTTCCGGATTGTGGATGCCACCTCTCCCATCACGGGTGTCACCTTCTCCACGGATGGAAAACTCTGGCTGCCTCTCTCTCCAGTGGACGGTCTTCTGGATTCCCGCTCCGAATCATTCCGCTTGGGCCTGCAGCGCGTGCGGGGGAATCGCCTGGTTTATATCCGCTACAGTGACGAGTACGGCAACTACAAGATATACCAGCATCAGATTTAGTCTCGAAGTCGGCCATGGCTGGCTGTGTTTCCAAGGAGGCGATGCATGAAGGTGCATGAATATCAGGCAAAGGATCTGTTTCGGAAGTATCATATTCCCGTTCCTGATGGAGTTATGTCTGAGTCACCCGGGGGCGCGTGCTCCGCGGCCGAGCAGTTGGGGTTCCCCTGCGTAATCAAGGCGCAGGTGCATGCGGGAGGGCGGGGGAAAGCCGGAGGAATTCGGCTTGTTTCATCGCCGGAGGAGACCACCGCGGCGGTATCAGACATACTGGGCATGAAGATCGTGAATCACCAGACAGGCCCGGCGGGAAAAACGGTTCGTCGACTGCTGGTGGAAGGTGCCGTCGTGATGGAAAGGGAGTGCTACCTGGCCCTGTTGGTGGATCGGGAACGGGCAATGCCTGTTTTTGTCGCCGGATCCCGAGGCGGTGTGGAAATAGAGGAACTGGCTCGGGAGCATCCACGGGAGATTCTGAAAATACCCGTTCATCCGGTGACTGGAATCCGTTCCTTTCATATTCGAATGCTGGCGCTTCACCTTGGTGTTTCCCCGGAGGGGATGAAAGATTTCAACAGTATTGTACAGGGGATGTATCACCTCATGCTGGAGCGTGATGCCTCCCTGGTGGAGATCAACCCCCTTGTGGAGTTGAAAGAGGGAGGGTGGATGGCCCTTGACGCCAAGGTGAACTTTGATGACAATGGTCTGGGCCGCCAACCGGATATTCTTGCACTGCGGGATGAGGCGGAAGAAGATCCGCTGGAAGTCCTGGCCTCCCGTCATGACCTCAATTACATCAAGCTGGATGGTTCAATCGGCTGTATGGTGAATGGGGCGGGCCTGGCAATGGCGACCATGGATATCATTCATATTTATGGCGAGGAGCCGGCAAACTTTCTTGATGTGGGCGGCGGAACATCTGAGGAACGGGTTTGCGAGGCCTTTAAAATTCTGTTGGCGGATAAGAAGGTGCGCGCTGTCCTGGTTAATATTTTCGGTGGCATTGTTCGTACGGACCTGGTGGCCCGTGGGATCATCGCGGCTGCCCGGGATATGGAGATATCCGTCCCCGTGGTGGTGAGACTGTCCGGGACCAACGAGGCGGAGGGGCGTGAGATCATCCGTCAATCCGGACTCCCGGTGGTGTCTGAAACGGATCTGGACGCTGCGGTACGTACGGCTGTCCGGCTGGCGAAGGGGGGGGACCATGGCCATTCTGCTGAATGAGAAATCCAGGGTTGTGGTGCAGGGTTTCACCGGGCGTGAGGGGAGTTTTCATGCTGAGCGGATGATCGAATATGGAACCCGGGTCGTTGCGGGAGTGACACCGGGCAAGGGTGGGCGTGTCCACCTGGATCGTCCGGTTTTTGACTCAGTGGCGCAAGCGGTCCGGGAGGAGAATGCGGATACGTCGATCATCTTTGTTCCCGCGCTGTACGCGGCGGATGCCATTCTTGAAGCCGCCTCCGCCGGCATCCGGCTGGTTGTCTGCGTGGCGGAGGGAATCCCCGTACTGGACATGGTGAAGGTGAAGCACTTTCTGGCGTCATCCGGAACGCTCCTGATAGGTCCGAATTCCCCCGGAATCATCTCTCCGGGAAAAGCAAAAGTCGGGATCATGCCGGCGTCCATCCATAGACCGGGTCGAATCGGGATTGTGTCCCGTTCCGGGACCTTGACCTACGCGGCGGTCAACCAGATTTCCCAGCTGGGTCTGGGACAGTCTACGGGAGTCGGGATCGGGGGAGACCCCATTGTGGGCCTCGGATTCATCGACATCCTGGAACGGTTTGAATCGGATGATGAGACAGATGCGGTGGTTATGATCGGTGAAATCGGGGGGGCTCAGGAAGAGGAGGCCGCGCGTTTTGCCGCGGATCGGATGAAAAAGCCGATTGTGGCGTTTATTGCCGGTCGTACGGCACCACCGGGGAGAAGAATGGGCCATGCGGGGGCCATCATTTCAGGCGGTAG
>CAYVBC010000014.1:10584-17765 GCA_964449545.1 uncultured Clostridia bacterium
TTTCACTGAAGCCAAGGGGATGGACTTCATTCGCCAGATACTTTTGAAAAAAGATGTGATTTTTGATGAAGGGAAAGAGGGAGAGGTGGATGTGATCCTGAACACGGAAAAACAGCTGATCAAGTATTACTTCCGCTATGAAGTGGAAATTAATTATCTCCTTTTCAAATCACGTCGGGTGTTTGAAATAGAGGACGAAATGCCCAGTTATTCATAACGACGAGATCGTGGAGAACCGGGACCTTTTTCATATCCGGGTGTACCTGGCCTGTCTGGTATTTGTGGTCGTAGTAATGATCCTGCGGGAATTGAAAACGATATTCATGCCGCTGGCCCTGGCCGGGTTGCTCTATTTCCTGTTCAATGGTGTGATTGACCGGCTGGTGAAGATGCGGGTTCCCCGTGCAGTGGCCCTGACATTTCTGCTGGTGTTCCTGCTTTTTCTCTCATACTTTTTCGGGTTGCTGATTTATTCGGGCGCCAGCTCATTTATCACCAAGTTTCCCGCATACAGCCAATCCCTGGGCAATATACTGAGCCAATTGTTTGAGCAGTTACGACTGCCGGTTGTGGACGTGGAGCAGATTCTTTCAGACCTGGATTGGACCAAATCCATCAATACCCTGACTTCCATCGTCTCCACCACCCTGGGATCATTCGCTGTTTTCATGGGAAACCTGTTCATGGTCATCCTGTACCTGATGTTCATGCTGGCAGGGCGCAGTGCCATGGAGGGCCGCGTGGACCGTGCCTTTGAGGCGAAGCGGTCGGGCCAGTTACTCTCCCTGCTGCACTCCATTGAGGACAAGGTGCAGCACTATCTTCTGCTGAAAACGGGTATCAGCCTGATGACTGCCGTTGTGGGGGCCGGGGTAATGTGGCTGGCCGGAATTGATTTTGTGTTGTTTTTCGCTCTCCTGATTTTTCTGTTGAATTTCATTCCCAATATCGGTTCCATTGTGGCGACCATTTTTCCCATTATTCTGGGAGTTCTGAAGTTCGGGTTTTCGTTGCGTGTCCTGATCATGGCACTGGCCCTCAGCCTGACCCAACTCTTGATCGGAAATGTGGTGGAACCCCTGGTCACCGGAGACAATCTGGACCTTTCTCCCATGGTGATTCTCATTTCCCTGATTTTATGGGGCTGGATGTGGGGCGTGACGGGAATGATCCTGGCGGTTCCCCTCACCGTATCCTTGAAAATCATGATGGAACAGAGCCCCATGTTGAAACCATTCAGTGAGTTGATGGGATCGGGACGGGCTTCTGCGACAGGTCAGTAGACGATCTCTACCGAATTTTCTCCGGTTAATCCTTCAATGTCGCGTTTCATGGATATGGTGGCCCGTAGCCCGTTTCCATCTTCTGAACCGATGACCGTGCGGTACCCGTCATTGCGGAATACCATGATATAGTACGGAACCGAGTCAGCGTTCCGCTCCAGTTTTTCTTTCAGGTGGTCGTTGAATTCGGGGCTGAGTTGCTCGTAGCGAATCTTGATCAGAATCTGCCTGGCCTTCTTACGCATCATGGTGCCCAGGTCTTCGATGCTTTCAAGGTAGATTGTGGTTTCGGTTTCGTTTCCCTGGGGCAGACGGGCCTCCAGCAGGTATGGCGCGTCCGGTTGTACCTGTTCCCGGATCTGCAGCCAACGATCCTTGAATGCGAAAACCTTGATGCGTCCCGTAAGGTCTTCGAAGAACAGTTCTCCATACATGTCACCGCGTTTTGATTTGCGTTGTTTGAGGTTGGTGATCACCCCTCCCAGGCGAACCGTTTCGCCGGTAAAATCTTTATTCAGGATATTGGCGATGGTGGTATTGGAAACTTTCCGGATGTCGTTGCGGTATTTCTCCAGAGGATTGTGCGTAATGTAGATGCCGGCGATCTCTTTTTCGTATTGAATGAGTTCAGACTCGTTCCATTCATCCATTTCGCTTTTGGACGGATCGATCACCACCCGCAACACATCGTCTCCTCCGGAGAAGAGTGATTTCTGGTTGTTGGATTTCCGTTTCTCAATCAGAACCGCCTGCTTGATGGCGTTCTCCACGCTTTCGAATAAAACGCGGCGTTTTTCCCCGAAGCGATCCAGGGCGCCTGACTTGGCGAGGCTTTCCAGAACCGTTTTGTTCACCCTTGTCAGATCGATCCGGGTCATGAAATCAGAGAAGTCCGTGAAATCACCGGTTGTGGATCGGGTTTCAATGATACTGCGCAGTGCCGATTCTCCCACGTTTTTCAGTCCCTTGAGACCGAAACGGATGGTGGTGGCCGATTCCACGCTGAAGGATTCCATGCTGCGGTTGATGTCGGGTTGAAGGATTTCAAACCCCATTTTCTTGCATTCCGAAATGTACTGGATCACCTTGGATGAGGTGGATGCCTTTTCCGCTTCGGAACTGAGGTGAGCGGCCATGAAATAGACCGGAAAATGAGCTTTCAGATAGGCGGTCTGATATGCAAGGTAGGCATATGCCGTGGAGTGGGACTTGTTAAAGCCATACTCGGCAAAGGTGCTCATTTGACGGAACAGCTCGTCCACTTTTTTCTGGGAAAGCTTTTTCCGTGCGGCCCCTTCTGAAAATGATTTCTTTATCGCGGGAAGCTTGTCCA
Source organism: uncultured Clostridia bacterium (assembly GCA_964449545.1). Lineage (GTDB taxonomy): Bacteria > Acidobacteriota > Aminicenantia > UBA2199 > UBA2199 > UBA876. The sequence continues at coordinate 13,201 of CAYVBC010000014.1, forward strand.
CCTGCTTTTTCCCCATGATTTTTCGTACTTCATCGGCTCGGCTCATGGAGAAGCCCGCCACCACGACGGCAATCCGCATCACCTGTTCCTGAAAAACGATGATTCCGTAGGTGTCCTTCAGGATCGGCTCCAGCTCCGGGAAGAGATAGGTAACCTCTTCACTGCCCAGTTTTCGATTGACGTACGAATCCGCCATGCCGGATTTCAGCGGACCCGGCCGGTAGAGGCCGTTCAGAACGATCAGGTCTTCGATCCGGTGCGGTTCGGAACGCTTCAGATAGTCCCGCATTCCCCCGCTTTCAAACTGAAAAATTCCGTCCGTGTCTCCGGCCTGAAAAATCGCGAAGGTTTTCGGATCATCCAGGGGAATCGTGTCCAGTTCGATGACGATCCCTTCACGGTCTTTCAGGGACTGAAGGATATTTTTAATGATGGTGAGTGTTTTCAATCCCAGGATGTCCATCTTCAGGAGGCCGATCTGTTCCACCTCCTCCTTTTCAAACTGAGTGACCAGTTCATCCCGGGTCTTGTACAGGGGCATGAATTCCGTGAGTTTTTTCGGCGCGATCACCACTCCGGCCGCGTGCATCGAAGTGTGCCGGACGTTGTTCTCCAGCTTCAGCGCGTATTCGATGAGTTCAGGCGCTTTTTCAATGCGCTGGATCTCTTTTCGCAGTTCCTTGTTCTGCTGGATCTCTCTCTTCAGCTCGACGCCGGGCCCCTCAGGGATCAGCTTCGCCAGTTGGTTCACCGTGGCCAGGGGGATTTCCAGAACACGGCCGATATCACGGATGGCCAGTTTGGCCTTCATCCTTCCGAATGTCACGATCTGAGCCACACTTTCCTGGCCGTACCGTTCACGGATGTATTGAATCACCTCTTCCCGGCGTTCGGGATCAAAGTCAATGTCGATATCCGGCATGGAGATTCGTTCCGGATTCAGAAATCGTTCAAAAATCAGGTCGTAATCCAGGGGATCAATGCCAGTGATCCCCATGGTGTAGGCCACCAGGCTACCCACCACGGATCCACGACCGGGGCCGATAAAGATCCCATTTTCACGGGCAAATTTGATGATGTCCCATACAATCAGGAAATATCCCGGGAATCCCATTTCCCTGATTTTTTCAATTTCATACAGCAGTCGTTTCCGGTATTCTTCCAGACCCGGTGGCTTGACCGCAAGGCGGTCCCGGATGGCGTTGAATCCCTCCATGCAGACCTTTTCGAAATACCCGTCAATGGTCATATCGCCGGGGACCTTGAAGGCCGGGAGGTAATAGGTGCCCAGTTTGAACTCAAACTGGCACTTGGACGCGATATCCATCGTGATGTCCATACTGCCGGGGAGGTCCGGGAATACGGCGCGCATCTCTTCAGCGGACTTGAGGTACATCTCCTCCGTTTCCTTTCGCATGGCCCGTTCCGGATCGGAGAGTACGTTGTTGGTCTGCAGACAGATCAATATTTCCCGGGCGTCGGCGTCCTCTTTCTGCAGGTAATGAACATCGTTTGTGGCCACCAGGGGGATATCCATGGAATGCGCCAGTTCCACCAGGCGGGGCAGGACATCTTTTTGCTTATGCAGGCCGTGGTCCTGGATCTCGATATAATAATCATCTCCGAAAATCTCACGGTACCAACCGGCCGCCGCCTGGGCCTTGTCCCAGCGATCCACGGCCAGCCAGTAGGGGACCTCGCCTTGAATACACGCGGACATGATGATCAGACCCTCCCGGTACTTGGAGAGCAACTCCTTGTCGACCCGGGGGCGGCGATAGAAACCCTCGGTGTAGGAAAGCGTGATCAACTCCGAGAGGTTTCGATATCCGATATCATTCTTCACCAGGGCCACCAGGTGGTGGTAGTTGAGGCGCCCGTTCCTGTCGGGTTTTTTTCGCCTGGATTGGGGCGCCACGTACAGTTCGCAGCCGATGATCGGCTTCACATCATTTCGCTGCGCTTCCTTGTAAAATCCCACGGCACCCAGAATATTTCCGTGATCCGTAAGTGCCACAGCGGGCATATTGAGTTTTTTCGCGGACTGGATCAGGGGCTTGATCTTCAGACATGAGTCCAGAAGGCTGAACTCAGAGTGAAGATGAAGATGGATGAATCGATTCATGGGATTGTCCCTGTTTCCGGGACGCGGCGGTAGGTGGGGAAAAGTGCCAACCGGTGCATATCGGCCCGGCGAATGGATACGATCCGTCGTGCAAGTGTCATTCCCATTCAATGGTGCCCGGAGGCTTTGAGGTTAAATCGTAGGTGACGCGATTGATCCCCTTGACCTCGTTGACAATTCGGTTTGCCGTGTGCGCGAGAAAATCATGGGGGGCCGGATAACAATCCGCGGTCATGCCATCCACGCTGCGAACCAGCCGGATCACCGCGACATTCTCATAAGTTCTGACATCGCCCATTACCCCTACCGAGCGGATGGGGAGCAGGACCATGAATGCCTGCCATATCTCTCTGTAGATGTTTCGTCTGTGCAGTTCCTCAATGAGGATGGCATCGGCTTCCTGGAGGCGTTTCACGCGTTCGGGGGTAACCGCGCCAATGATGCGGACCGCCAGACCGGGACCGGGGAAGGGGTGCCGCTGGATCCACTCTTCCTCCAGGCCCAACTCCCTGCCTATCTCCCGGACTTCATCCTTGAAGAGTTCCCGGAAGGGTTCAATCAGATCCCAATTCAATTTTTTCGGAAGTCCACCCACATTGTGGTGGCTTTTTATCGTGGCCGCGGGCCCGTTTACGGAAACGGATTCAATCACATCCGGATACAGGGTACCCTGGGCAAAATATTTTACATTTCCGATTTTCTTTTCGATTCCTGAAAAGACTTCGATAAATGTATGTCCAATAATTTTTCGTTTACGTTCAGGGGAACGGATTCGCTGTAATCGCTTCAGAAAGGTGGGACCGGCCTCAATTCCATGGACATTCAACTCCAGCTGACTTTTGAAACGGGTCATCAGGTCCTGGAACTCATTTTTTCTCAACAGTCCGGTGTCAATAAAAACAGGGCTCAGCTGAGCGCCGATGGCCCGTTGCAGCAGCAGGGCCAGTACCGTGGAGTCCACGCCGCCACTCAAGCCCAGGAGCACCCGTTCCGTACCCACCTGCCGCTGAATACGTTCCACGGAGGCGGTGATAAAACTGCCCATGTCCCAATCCGCGGTGAGTCCGGCGATATGAAAAACGAAGTTTTCCAATACCTTACGTCCTTCTTCCGTGTGAACCACTTCCGGGTGAAACTGGACACCGTACAAATGGCGGGAATCGGATTCGATTACCGCCATCTCGGTGTTTTCAGTGGTTCCCGTAACGGAAAAATCCGGGGGCAGCTGGCTGATTTTATCCCCGTGGCTCATCCACACCCGGGTGGGTGATGAAAGGTTTTGAAGCAGTCGGCTTTTGGCCACGACCCGCAGCCTGGCCAGACCGTATTCTCTTTCATCGGCGGGGATTACCTTCATGTTGGACAGGTGGGCCAGAAGTTGCAGACCATAGCAGATCCCCAGGATGGGCATACCCATCTTCAGAATTTCGGGGGAGACGCGGGGCGCATTTTTGGAGTAGACACTGGAAGGGCCACCGGACAGGATCATTGCTCCGGGGGAAAATTTTCGGATTTTGTCCTGAGAGGCGTTAAATGGAAATATTTCGCAATACACGCCCAACTCACGTACACGGCGCGCGATCAGTTTGGTGTATTGGGATCCGAAGTCCAGAATAAGAACTCGATTTTTCATGCTGGGCACCATTTGGAGAGAGGAGATTCCCCTCAAAAAATTATTTCAGAACAAGCAGCTTTGACGCCAGCATACCGAAGATAATGCGTGAGGTATCAAAAATATTGATTCCCGTTTCGTTGGAGATCTGCGAAATGCTTTTGGTTCCATCGATTTTGGCCACCACCATCCACTCCAGTGTGGAAAGGGAGATTTTTCGCCTTTCTTCGCGATCAATCTGAGAAAAGCTGGGCATTGCGTCAATGGAGCCGATTTTTTTTCTCAGGAGTTTCCACTCATCGATCCGCCGGGCGGCTTCCATCAGAAGTGAAGTGACGGAGCGGGAGATCGTGGTGGGAACGTCAAACTCCTGTTCTTCAAACAGAAAATCGCCATCTCCCCAGGAGATCAGGGTAAAAACGGCGTCCTCTCCGGCGAAGTGTTCCACTTCAGCGTGAACGATCTCTCCGGTCCGGATATAAATATACCCTTGTTCTCCGGTGTTTTTGGTCAGGACGAAACGGCCACTCTGCCTGGAGTTGGACACCAGTTGCATAATGTCCGCCAAGTTAATCGATTGTAATGAACCCTTCAGACTCATGTGCGTTGTCTCTTTTTTTTCATTTGGAGAATAGAATGATATATGCTTTCGGGGGGATTTGTCAAGGGAAACCCGGGGTGTTCATAAAAAACCGGGAATCATGATTCGTCAGATTCCAGAAGATCCCGATGGTATTTCAATTTCCCCGTGGTGGAGAGGCGTACCAGGTGCCAGAGTAAAATCGGGTGCGGCGTGTCCTTGAAGTAGGAAAGGTCTACCTGATAGGC
>CAYVBC010000015.1:0-16355 GCA_964449545.1 uncultured Clostridia bacterium
TTCAGCCCGAAATAAAGGCCGAAAACCCCGATCAGGGTAAAAAAAAACCGATCAGTCTTCTGGTTCTACGTTTCACGTCTGGTTACTTGTTGACTTTTTTCCAGTCTTCCAGGAAGCTGGCCATTCCCTTGTCGGTCAGGGGGTGATGCACCAGTTTGGAAAGGGTGGAGAAGGGTATGGTGGCGATGTCCGCTCCGATCAGCGCGGATTGTACGAAATGCAGCGGATGGCGCACGGAGGCCACGATCACTTCAGTGTCCATGGCGTAATTCCGGAATATCTGCACGATCTGCTCCACCAGTTCCATCCCGTTCCCGGAAATATCATCGATCCGTCCCACAAAGGGCGAAACAAAGCTGGCACCGGCCTTGGCGGCCAGAAGGGCCTGGGAGGGTGAGAAGATGAGGGTGGTGTTGGTCTTGATTCCCTGGAGGGAGAGTTTGCGGATCACTTTCAGCCCTTCGATGTTGATGGGCACCTTGATGACCACGTTATCCGCGATCTTTGCGTACTGCTCCGCCTCGCGGATCATGCCTTCCGTGTCCGTTGCCGTGACTTCCACTGAAACGGGTCCGGGTACCAGGCCGCAGATCTCTTTTACCAATGGAAGGAATTCCCGGTTTTCCCGGGAGATGAGGGTGGGATTTGTCGTCAGACCATCCACCATGCCGGTTTCAACGCCCTGGCGGATCTGATCGAGATTTGCGGTGTCGAGGAATATCTTCATTATGGCCTCCAATGCCGATTATAACAGAATTACATTACCTGTGAAAGGGAGGAATACCATGGAATTCCACGCTGGCGGAATTGTTCATATGTTCCTATTTGCCGTTTTGGCCGGAGGTGAATCCCAGCTTACGCTTCACGCCTTCCGTCATGGAGTCTGAGATGGAGTAGAAAGTGGGCAGGATGATGAGGGTAAAAAAGGTGGAGGTGGTCAAGCCGCCGAGAATGGCCACGCTGATGGGCGCCCACATCTGTGCCCTACCCTGGGAGCCGGGGAACAGGTTGGGAAGCATGACCGGGAGCGCGAGGGGGAGAACACCGAAGATGGTGGTGATCGCGGTCATGACAATGGGACGCATCCGGTCTTTGCCGCCCTGTATGATGGCCGCCGCTTTCTCCATTCCCTGGCGGCGCAGGGTACGGATATGATCAATGAGAATGATCCCGTTGTTCACCACGATCCCGAACAATGTCAGCAACCCCAGGTATGAAGTGTTGTTGAGGGTGATCCCGGTGATGGTGAAGAAGAAAGCCACCCCGAAGAGGGCCAGGGGTACGGTGAGCAGTATGGTGAAGGGGTGAACAAAGGATTCGAACAGGGACGCCATGATGATGTAGATGAACACCAGGGCCAGGATGATGGCCAGACTGGTTCCCTTCTGGGATTCCTGGAACTGGCGCCAGCGACGGCCGAAGCTCCAGGTGTACCCTTCGGGGAAGGGTACGGTGTTCATGGCTTTGGTGATGGCCTCGGAGAGCTTAATCATTCCCTTGGTCGAGGAGTTCGCCCGGATACTCAGCCGGGATTTCTTGTTCTCCTTGCGGATGGACATGGAGCCCATGCGGAAGGTGAAACTGGAAACCGCGGACAGGGGAATCCGTTTGGATGAGGTCTGCAACGCGATATTGCGCAGGTCATCCTGGTTGAGCGTGTCGCCGCTTTTCAGCTTCAGGATGATGTCGATCTCCTTGTTCTCCGTCTTGAATTTCCCGATGGGGCGGTCGGAGATGGAGTTTTGAATGGTGCGCGCCACCCGGCGGCTGTCCACGCCGGAGCTTTCGGCGCGTTCCCGGTCCACCCGCACCAGCAGCTGGGTGTCACCGCCCTCCAGGTCCGAAGTGACATCCTCCACGAGGTCGATTTTTTTCAGGGCTTCCATGACCAGGGGCGCCAGTTCCGTCAGCTGGGTGAAATCCATGCCGATCAACTCCACGCTCATGGAGCCGGAGCCCCCGCCGCGGTGGCGGTGTTCCCCGAATTCAAAGCTGATCCCCGCGCCCCGCTTCAGGCTTTTCTGCAGGGATTCCTTGATTTCGCTTACCGTGGGCCCGGTTTCCTCCAGGTAGAGGGAGATGCTCCCCTGGTAACGTCCCCTTCGGCTGCGTTCGGTCCCGTAATAGGTGGTCAGGGTGCGCACACTCCACGCTTTGCGGTTTTCCAGGATGGTTTTTTCGTACCCGTCGAACAGGGTGACCATCTCCGCCAGGGTGATGCTGCGGGGCATGTACACCTGCATCTCCACCTCACGCTCTTCACTTCCCGCCATCATCTCCCGCTCGATACCGGAGAACATGACAAAGGCGGAAATGAGGATCACTACGGCCATCAACACCGTGGCCAGACGGGTTTTCCAGGAGCGGATGGTCCAGCTCACGATGCGTTCATAGCCGGACGTTGTCCGTACCAGCCAGCGGGCCTTGGGTCTTGATTTCCCCTTCAGGAGGCGGCTCCCGGCAAGAGGGATGAAGGTCAGGGAGACCATGAGGGAGGCGATGAGAGCCAGGGAGATGGTGAGGGCGAAATCCGCCATCCACCGGCCGAACCCGGAAGCGGACATGAATCCCACGGACACGAAGACCACCAGGGTGGTCAGGGTGGAGGCCGTAACGGCCATGGCCACTTCGCTGCTGCCCCGGATCGCAGCCAGCGAGGGAGAGAGTCCCTTTTCCTGGCGCATGCGGAAGATATTTTCCAACACCACGACGCCGTTGTCCACCAGCATGCCCACGGCCATCATGAGTCCGCTCAGCGAGATGATATTGATGCTCACCGAGGACTGAAATATGGCGCGGTAGAGGTACATGAGACTGAAGGTGAACACAAGCGCCATGGGAATGGCGATGGCGATGATCACGGTGCTGCGGAACTTGCGCAGAAAGAAGAGCAGTGTCAATACGGCCAGCAGTCCACCGATGAGACCGGCTATGGACAGGTCCTTGAGGCTCTGCTGGATATCTTCGGACTGGTCGCGGAAGTAGAGGGTCTCAAGACCGGCCAGGGAGGGTTCCTTGGCGTTCAACCCGGCCATGGTCTTCCGGACCCGGGTGCACACATCCACCACGTTGGCGTTGGATGCGCGGTAGATCCGGAAGCTGATGGCATCGTGTCCATTCAGCTTGTAGAATGATTCCTTGCGGGGGTAGTCGTAGGTGATATCCGCCACGTCTTGAATCCGCATCCCCTGGTTGTTGAGCGGAAGCCGGGCGATCTGCTCCGGAAGCTTCAGCTCTCCGGGAACCCGCACCAGGTATCGATGTCTCTTGCCCAGATCGGATTCCTCCTCCAGGTATCCCGCGGAGATGTTGATGTTGTTGTTTCGAATGGTGGTGACCAGGTCGATGATGTTGATCCCCGAGGAGTAAAAGGCGTCAGGCTTCAGGCTGATCATGAGCTGCTTGTTGCGGATGCCCCGGATTTCGACGTTGGCCACCCCTTCGATGCGCTCCAGTTCCGGCTGAATGATATCCTCGGCCTTCTGGTAGAGTTCGTCCAGCGGGATATCCGGTACGGTCAGGCTGAATGAGATGATCGGGAAATCGGAGGTGGACCATCGCCGGATCTGGATCCGCTCGATGTCATCGGGCAGGTTGTCCCGGATCTGGTCGATCTTGTCCCGGATCTCCATGGATGCCAGGTCCATGTTGGTGCCGTTTTCAAATTCAATAAAGACGCGGGAGCTGGATGAATGTGATGTGGAGCGCAGGTTCTTCAGGTTGTTGATTGTGGCCAGGATGTCTTCCAGGGGACGGGTGATGTTGCGTTCCACCTCTTCCGGCGAGGAGGAGGGGTAGGGGACCCAGACCATGAGCCCCGGAAAGGAGATGTCCGGAAACATCTCCAGCGGCAGCTTGGTCAGGGAGATGATCCCGATGGTGATGAAAATCAGCATGGCCACTACGATGGTGACCGGACGTTTCAGCGAAAATTCCGGGAGATTCATGCGGATTCACCGCTCCGGAGTTCCGGCTTCGTTTCCGGGATCACCAGGCTGTAGACGATGGGTATGAAGATCAGGGTCAGGAATGTTCCGAATATGAGTCCGCCGATCAGGGTCACGGCCAGTGGGATCCGGATCTCGAATCCTTCACGGAAATCCAGGGCCATGGGCAAAAGACCCAGCACCGTGGTCAGGGTGGTCATGAGAATGGGACGCCAGCGCACCTGGGCCGCCTTGATGATGGCCTCCGACCGGGAAAGCCCCCGGGACTGGAGCTGACTGGTGTAATCCACCAGTACAATGGCGTTGTTGACAATGATCCCCGCGAGAATCACCAGGCCGATAAGCACGATCACGTTAACGGAAATTCCAGCAATAATCCCCGCGGCCACAACGCCGATGATCCCCATGGGGATCGTGAACATGATGATGAAGGGCTTGCGGAATGACTCGAACTGCGATGCCATGACCAGGTAAACCAGGAAAACGGCCAGCAGGATGGCGAAGATCATGGAGCTGAATGCCACGTCCTGTTCCTGACTCTGGCCGGCCAGCCGGATGGTGCACCCCTGAGAGCGGGGGATCGCGTCCGGACCGTCCGGAGCGGCAAGGGCCAGGATCGCCTGAGAAGCACTGTCCAGATCGATCCCGGAGATGTTGGCCGTCACCACCGCGGCCTTCTGCTGATGCATGCGGCGGATCTCCGCGGGGCCCTCACTGACCCGGATCGCGGCGATGGCACGCAGGGGAACGTTGAGTCCCAGTCCGTTGCGCACGTGGATGCGCTGGATTTTCTCCACCTTGTCGCGAAAGTCCTCGCTGATGCGGACACGGATATCCACCTCCCGGTCACTCTCGATGAACTGGGTGGCCACGTTGCCCTCGATCTTGTCCCGCAGCTGGCCACCGACTTCGTTGATGGTCATCATCTGCGAGGCCAGCACGGCACGGTTGAAAACGATCTGGACTTCGGGGTATCCCTCTTCCATGCTGGACTTGATGTCAATGAGTCCGTCGATCTTCCGCATCTTTTCAGCCAGGGCGTCGGAAACGCGCTTGAGCTCGTCCAGGTTATTCCCGGACACCACGATTTCCAGGGGCGCTTTGAAGGAAAACAGCCTCGGACGGTAGACCTTGATCTTCATGTGGGGCATGGATTCGAGGTCTTCCCGCACCCGGTTCATGATCTTTTCCTCTCCCTTTCCCAGGATCCCCGGTTTCAGGCGCACGATCAGTTCGGAGAGGTTCTCACGTTCCTCCTGGAACGAGATCCCGCCCCTGGATCCCTTGCCCATGAGTTCGTACACGCTGTCCACCTGGGAATAGGCGCGCAGCTTTCCGGAGATGGCCGACACCGTGTTGATGTTTTCCTGCAACGATGTCCCCGGTTTGAATTCCACGTTGACGATGAATTCGCCCTGGGAGATCACGGGGATCAGTTCCTTGCCCATGAAGTTGAAGGCAATGATTGACACCAGGAATACGCCCAGCACGGAGAGGATGACCGTGCGGCGGTGGGCCATGGACCGTTCCTGGCCTTTGCGGTACAGTGCGAAAACACGGTCGTAGACCTTGTCCAGGGGCCGGAATACCCGTTCGAAGAAGCGGGACATGCGGTCCTGGGAGTTTTCTCGGCGCAGGGCGGTGAAGAGCATGGGAACAAGGGTCAATGAGATCACCAGGGAAGCGAGCAGTGAAAAGGTGACCGTGAGGGCCATATCCCGGAAGAGTTGTCCGGCCACGCCCTCCACGAATACAATGGGGAAAAACACGGCCACCGTGGTGAAGGTGGACGCGGTGACCGCGCTGGCCACTTCCGATGCCCCGGTGAGGGCCGCGTTGTACAGATCTTTCCCATCCTCCCGTTGCCGCTGGATCGATTCCAGCACCACGATGGAATTGTCCACCAGCATCCCGATACCCAGGGCCAGCCCCCCCAGCGAGATGATGTTGAGGGTGATATCAAAGGAGAACATGAGGAAGAAGGTGATGATCACGGAGATGGGTATGGCCAGTCCGATGATGATGGTGCTGCGGAGGTTTTTCAGGAAATAGAGCAGCACGAGTACGGCCAGGAGGCCGCCGAGTAATGCGGTGTTGATGACTTCGCTGATGGTGCTTTTAATGAAACGTGCCTGGTTGGTGATGATCACGTATTCCAGCCCCCGCGGGGCCATGATATCCTTGCTGATCTTGTCCAGCCGTTCCATCAGGGCATTGGACACCTTGACCGTATTGGCGTCGGCCGCCCGGTATACGGCGGCTTCAATGCATTCACGTCCGTTGATGCGGGAGATCACCTTGCGTTCCTTGTACCCGCGGAACACCCGGGCCAGGCTTCCCAGCTTGATGGGGATTCCGTTGCGTTTCTCGATGATGATCTCGTTGATCTCCTCCACGGTCTTGAATTCGTTGACCGTGCGCACCAGGAACTGGCTGTCCGTCTGCTTCAGGATCCCCGCGGACAGGTTGACGTTTTCCTGGTTCAGACGCTGAGCGATCTGGGACACGGGAATGTTAAGGAGGCTGAGTTTGCGTTCGTCCAGGTCGATGTGAATCTCATCTTCCAGTCCGCCGGAGATGGAACAGGCGGCCACGCCCTCGATACTTTCGATGCCCTGCTTGATATTGGTTTCCGATATGTACCGGATGCGGCTCAGGTGGGGTGTGCCCACGATGCCCAGTTTGACAATGGGCTCCGTGTTGGGGTCGTAGCGCAGGATCACCGGTTTCTGGGCTCCCACCGGGAGGTTCAGGAGGTCCAGTTTTTCGCGCACTTTCAGGGTGGCGAAGTCCATGTTGGTATGCCAGGCGAACTCCACCGTGACTTCGGATATTTCCGCCCGTGAGACGGAAGAGATCCGCACCACGTTGTCCACCACGCCCACGGATTCTTCCACGGGTTTGGTGATGATATGTTCGATTTCCGCCGGAGCGGTTCCCGGGTAATCCGTTTTGATGGTGAGGGTGGGGTAGGAGATGCGGGGGAGAAGATTGAGGTTCAGCCTGGAGTAGGAGATCAGGCCGAACAGGATAGCGGCCAGGGAGAACATGAAAACGGAAACCGGGTGGCGCAGGGAAAAATTGACGATTTTCATTTGATCACGCTGACGGACATTCCATCCTTCAGGACCTCTGCCCCCTGGACCACTATGGTATCGCCCTCAGTGAGTCCTTCGAGGATTTCAACCCGATCGTCTTCGACGACGCCCACCTTGACCTGCTTTTCCGAAACCTTTCCCATGGAATACACAAAGGCCAGGACATTGTCGCGCTGATATTGCACTGCACTGCGGGGCACGACCAGGGCGTCCTTGAGGCTGCGGGTGACAATGTTGACTTCCACGAACATACCGGGTTTCAGGGACAGGCTTTTGTCGTCCACCTGGATGGTGACCTTCACCGTTCCGGATTGCACGTCGATGCGGGGGTTAACCAGCTTGATATTGCCGGAAAAGACGCGGCCGGCCAGGGTGTCCGTGGAGACATCCGTGGTCATTCCCGGTTTCAGGCGGGCGGTATCCGCCGCGGGTACGAACACACGAATCAGAAGGGGGGAAAAATCTTCCACCGTGTACACATGCTGATTGGCCGTGACGCGGTCCCCCACCTCCACCTTGCGTTCCGTAATATAGCCGCTCACCGGCGTGCGAAGACGGGTGTAATTCAGCTGCAGTTCCAGGTTCTTGAAGTTTTCCGTCTTGTTTTCGAATTCCAGCTTGGCCTGTCTCTGCCGGGCTTCAGAGGCCTGGAAGTCCATTTCAGAGATCAATTCGTTCTTTTTCAGTTCCTGGTTGCGCGCGTAAATATCGGTCTCTTCATCCAGGGTCAGGCGGGCCTGTTCCAGCTGGATCCGGGCCTGCTGATGGCTGATGCGGATTTCCGTGTCATCCAGACGAGCCAGGATATCCCCTTTTTTGACAAAGCTTCCCTCTTCGCGGGTCACTTCCCGGACATAGGCGGCCAGGCGGGAGTAGACCGCCACACTGCGCTCCGGTTCCACGGTCCCGTTCAGTACCAGGTGGGTGCGGATCTCGCCCTTGGCCACCCGGCCCAGACGTACCAGGGGCTGGTCTCCGTCCTGGCGACCCCGTGCCATCATGGCGCGGGCCTGCTCCTCGGAGATCTTTCCCGACTTGATCGCCTGCTTCAGCCGCTCCGGCATTTCCGTCTTTTCTCCGGGAGGTCCCTTTTTTTCGACTTCCCCGGTTTTTCCGGCGGGAGAGTCCTTTGGAACATCAGTGGGTTGCTCTTTGCCGCCGCATCCGGCAAGCAGCAATATCATAATGGTCAGAACAATAATCGCATGCTTCATTTCGACTCCTTGCGCACCCGAAGGGAGCGGGACCTATTCACCTGTTTTGTACGCACCAATCCACTGCTAAGTTATGGTTGAATTGTAACAAATTTGTAACAGATAGGGGAGGGGTACCGGGCGCGGCGTCCAAAGGGACGCCGCGCCCGGAGATTTTTTACTTTATCTCTTTTTCAAACCACCCGGAGCGATCCGGATCCGCCGGAGATTTCACCTTTCCCACAGGGTGTTTTTTCAGTTCCTTCAGCAGGTATGCCACGGCCTTTTCCAGGCTCGGATCTTTTCCTTTGGCTACTGCGTCGGGGGTGTCATAGACTTCCATGTCCGGATAGATGCCCACGCCTTCCACGGCCCATTCGCCGTCCGTTCCAACGATACCGGACATGGGAACCGCGAAACTCGGTCCATCCACCAGGCCCGGACTCCATCCATAACCCACCAGGCCGCCCCAGGTGCGGGTGCCGATGAGGGGACCGAGCTTCTGCTTACGGAACCAGTAGGGGAAGTTGTCTCCGCCGGAGGAGGAGTAGTGGTTGATGAGCATGGCTTTCGGGCCGTCATGGGCGTATACGGGCTCCGCTCTCAGCTTCAGCCCCCGGCGATGCCAGTAGCTGACCACATTGCGGGAGAGGAGCTCGATCATCTTTCCCGGGCTCCAGCCGCCGCCGTTGTAGCGTTCATCGATGATGAGCGCGGCCTTGGTGCGCAGCGCGTACATGCCTTTGAACAGTTCCCGGTTGCCTTCCACCGCGGTGTTGGGCACATGGATGTACCCGATGCGGCCGCCGGAGAGCCGATCCACCATCTCGCTCCGACTCCGGACCCAGTCGATGTACATCAACTGGATTTCCGAAGCGATGGGGCGGATGATGAATGAGCGGGTTTTTGCCGCGTCCGGTTTGGCGCTGACCACAATCTCAATCCGTTTTCCCACCGTGTTTTCCAGGAAGAGGTAGGGGTTGTCTTTCAGGGAGACGTTCCTTCCGTTCAATTGGATCAGGTAGTCACCTTCCCGAACGTCCACACCCTGTTCGGTCAACGGAGAACGGGTGTTTTCATTCCAGTTTTCTCCGGGGAAGATGTGTGTGATCCGGTATCGGCCGGCCTTGGCGTCGGGTTTCAGTTCCGCGCCCAAAAGACCGGTGTCCACGCGCTTCACGCGCTGGAAATCTCCCCAGTTGACATAGGTGTGACCCACGTTCAACTCACCCACCATTTCTCCGAAAATGTAGTCCAGGTCCGCGCGGTGGGCCACGTGTTTCACCAGGGGGGCGTATTTATCGCGCACTTTATCCCAGTCGACACCGTGCATGTTGGCCACGTAGAACCAATCGCGGTAGATGCGCCAGCCTTCATTGAAGATCTGCTTCCACTCCAGGACCGGGTCGATTTTCATGGTGATATCGGAGAGGTCGAGCGCGCCCGTGCCCACCTTCTGGTCGGGCTTGATGTCAATGATACCGTATTTCGATCCAGGGGCCCGGTACATCAGTTTCTTTCCGTCCGCGGATATGTCGTACCCGCGGATGCCGCTGATCACGGACTTGCTTTTTTTCTTTTCCAGGTCGAACCGGTGCACGGATCCGTTCTGGGAGTATACCAGCGCTCCCTTCACCGCCCTCAGGCCACCGTAGTTGCCCGGGGGCAGGGGGAATACGACCACCCGTTGCGCCGTGCTGGAAAAATCGACACGGATCGCCGGTTTTTTCTTTTCCGCTTTTTTCTTTTTATCCTTGGGCTTCTCTTCCGGTTCCGGGGCCTTTCCGGTCTTCTCCAGGTCGTTTCCCTTGGCGAAGATATCCGGAGCCTCCGTGGTCAGTGGCAGGGCGTAGATCCGTTCCGCGTTGTCGTACACGAAGTCGAACTCGAAGTTGGAAAAATTCATGCGGAAGTCGCGCTTGGAGACAAAAAAGACATATTTTCCGCATTGGGAAAATTCCGGAGCGTAGTTGTCGAAGCCATCCCGGAGCAGGCATTGCGCCTTGTTTTCCTTCACGGAGTACAGCCATAGGGAATCCTGATAGTTCGGGGCCGTTTTGGCGTACACCACCCACTGGGAATCCGGTGACCATGCGAAATCGTGAATATCGGAGACTCCACCGTGGTCGATCTCCGTGAGGGCGCCGGAGGTCACGTCCAGCAGCTGCAGTTTCCGGTTCATGTCCGAGAACATGAGGGTTCGGCTGTCGGGAGACCAGAGGGGTGGATATTTCCAGACCTTGTGGTCCCGGGTCAGCTGGCGCGCGGGTTTTTTTCGCGCCGGGTCCAGCAGGAAGATTTCGTAGTCGCCCGTGCGATCGGAGACGCAGGAGATCCACTTGCCGTCCGGTGACCAGACGGGATACATCTCACGGATTCCCTGTGAACGGGTCAGGTTGTAGGTAATACCCTCTTTTTCGGGAATCGTGAAGATATCGCCGCGGGCGTCGAAAACGGCCCGTTTGCCGGAAGAGGAGATCCCGTAACCGAAGCGGGAAACGAAATTTTTCACATTGCGGAAAGTGGGCAGAATGGCGGGCCGGTCGGAGGGAATGCGGACGTGAACCGGATTCGTCTTTCCTGTGGCGGTATCCAGGGTAAAGATATATCCCCCTTTCTCAAACGCCAGAATACCGTTGCTCCCGGAGGGCCACAACACGTCGAAGTCCTTGAACGCGGTCACCTGTTCGGTTTTGCCGCTTTTCAGATCGTGCGCGTACCAGTTCAATATCAGGTCGCGGTCACTGACGAAGTAGATGGTGTTCCCGAACCAGAAGGGATGCTGGTCCGTGCCGACGAAGGTGGTCAGGCGGGTGGAGGTGTTTTTCTCCAGGTCGTAGGTCCAGATATCCTGGGCGCGGCCTCCCTTGGTGCGTTTCCAGGTGCGGAATTCGCGACAGATGGGGGTGAATACGATCTGTTTTCCGTCCGGAGAAAAGGATCCGAATCCCCCTTCCGGAATGGCCAGCGGGGTTTCCAGTCCGCCCTCCAGGTTCACCAGGAAATATTTTCCGTTGCGGCGACCATAGGGGGTGCGGTTGGCCCGTATAAGAATTTTGCGGCTGTCCGGCGTCCAGTCGAGGATGATGTGGTCAAATCCCCCCCGTGGCGGCATGACGCCCACGTCATTGTAATAGGTCAGCTGGCGGGGCGTACCGCCCGTGGCTGGAATCACATGTACCTGTCGGGTTCCCGAATATTCTCCGGAAAAGGCGATCCATTTCCCATCCGGTGAAATGCGCGGGAAGAGTTCCAGTCCGGGGTGAGAGGTCAGGCGGCATGCCGTCCCTCCGCTCGCGGGAACGGTCCATATGTCCCCGGCGTATCCGAAGGCGATCAACTCCCCGTTGATGTCCGGGGTGCGAAGCAGGCGGCCTTCTTCGCCCGCTGTCAATATCAGTGCGGCCAGGCTGAAGATCAGTGCCGCGGTTAGAATTCGTTTCATTCGTCCTCCTTGATATTTCGCCTCACCGTTCGACGGGCTCGTCAACGGTGTGCGCACTTAGGCTATACGTGGAAGCGATCGGTTTGTTTCGCCCTGGAGCGATTTGCTACCGTTTGCGGTCCGGAACCGGGTCCACGCGCAATACCTGCCCTGCGGGCGATTCCAGTCGGATTTTATCCACCAGAATACGGGGAAGGTTGACCATGCGGAACCGTCCCTTTGAATCCGTATGAACCCTGCGATCACCGGCAATGACTCCTGCCCCGGCGATCGGCGAGTTTGCGCTCTCCGGGTCGATCATGACCCGGCCGCTCACCGTGACGCACGGGACCAGCCCGAAGGCGACAGGCGCGTTGTACAGGCGGGAAACCATCCGTGTCAAGGGAGTGGTCATGACCAGGTCCGTCGGCAGTGATGACGGATCCAGCTGGATGCCTGTCAGGTCATTCCCGGCCGCAATGCGGAAGCGGCCCTCTCCGTCAGTGAGGTAGTATCGGCCCCGTGTGTCGCGCATGCGTACGCCGGAGATCCCGTTTTCACCGGGATCCCTGCGTCCGTTCACGTTCCAGTCCTCGTACACCAACCCATCAAGGGGGCGCAGGGGAGTAACGGGAAGGCGCCCGGTGTCGGCCGTGTCTTCGCAGATGTTGCCGTTTTCGTCGGTGAATCCCCGGGCGGTCAACAGGCCGTCGATGAATCCGGCGCCCGCGCTTTCGGGAATGTACGCCTGGTAGAAGAACTCCAGAACTCCGCCGGCAGCCAGGCTTTCCGCGGTCCACTGGAAGTCTCCCGTTACCTCGATTCCCTGGCTGGACCAGGAGTCAATGAACACCAGGGCCGGCTGGAATGCCGCCTTGATCAAAAGTTTGACCAGGTCAAGTCCACGTTCAAGCGTTTCCAGACAACGGTTTTCAACCCGGACTTTAACGGTGAGGATATCACCGGGTTCCGGTTGCAGCCTCAGTGCTTCGCGAATCAGCCAGTATTCCGCTGAAGGAAGGAGGAATCGTCCACCGCCCGGAAGATCGAGCCCCCATTCCCGTTCGGTGAAATGGGTGAACAGGTTCAGGGTACGGCGCAGAGGGAATTGGGTGAAATCTTTTGAAGCCGCCAGGAAGAGCAGCAGGTCTCCGGGTCGATAGCGGTGAAATGTCCCGCGCTCAACCACGTCCACCCGATCCGCTTCAGGCATCATAAGGAAACGATCCCAACGCCGGGAAAGCTTTTCGCGCAGGTTGTCGGCCTTTTTCTTTTGTCCCAGGATTTCCCTTGCCAGTATGCGTGCGGCCAGATGTGAGGGACGGGGGTCATTACTGTCCGCGAATATTTCCAGGGTTTTGTCGGGCAGTGCGCGCGCAGCCTCGGGGTGGATGAGCAGGAACAGGAGATCCCGGGCTTTGAGTAGAGTTTCCCCTGCCGCCACTTCAGGCGGCTTCCCGCCTGTGGCGAACGCCAGTTTGGCGAGGATCAGGGCGGAGGGTTTTTCGCCTTCAACCGCCTTTGCGACGGGTCCGTCGGGAGTCATGAATACCCTGAACCGGGAGGGCATATCCTCTTTTGATGCCAGTTGAGCCACGATTTCCGATTGATATTTCAGTGTCCGGGTAATTCTTTCCATTAGGTCGATATGGTTGCTGTTCGCGGGGTTGTTTTGTGAAAGGAAGAGGCGTTCGGCCACCATGAGGTCCGCCATGTCGGCCAGCATCAGCACATCGTCTCCCCCCGGAGTATCCAGCGCACGTGTTTTCGTTAAAGGCCCTTTTACGGCGAAAGAGGTGGCCGGCGCGATGAGCAGATCGTTGTATACCGATCCGGGAGCTGATTTAAGCAATGACTCCAGGTAGGCGACACCGGTCCACTTCAGGCTGCGGCCTTCCTCTCTCAAAGAGGGATCCGCCTCCGAAGAGAAACGGTTTCCCAGATATTGCAGGGCGGATGAAAGACGGGCGATTTCCCCCGGCCGATTCTCGTAAGCGGAAGAGATCTTTCTGCTGAAACGTTCGGGGATCAGGCGTTCCGCCAGGGGGCGGGCCCGGGGGCTGTGGATGGATACCGATTCCGTAAAAACCGGAACGGTACGGTCATCGCCACGGGTCTGGGCGAACAATGGGAGGGCCGGCCGCTCAGTCGGGGGATTGAGTGTGAAATCGAGCAGGGGATCGCCGCGGGTAATTTGATATTGCTTGAGGAACAGACCCGCCTCGTCGCAGACCCGCTGCAGGACAGCGGCCTGCTCTTCACGGTTTGTTTCAATGGGGATGTCCCGTGCCAGTAAAATGGCGGCAAAATCGGAAAGGCGGATTGTATGGGAGAAATCACCGCGATCCAATGCGATGACTCCGAAGGGTTTCGCGGTAAATCGCTTTTTCAACTGCGAAAGAAGTTCAGGATAGCGTTCCCCACCACATCGATAATCCACGAAGGCGGCCAGGGACAGGAGTCCGGGATCCGTGATTTTTTTGCTTATTCCCGATGAAACGCGATCCCAACGGGAACGGGCTGAATTCCGCTCCCCGGAATCCAGGAGTCCGAGAATGAAATACATTTCCGTTTCAGGATCCCTTTCCTGCACGTTGCCGCCTTCATACCCGTCCATGTTTTCGCGCAGTCTGCGGGAAGATTCGGCGGCATCCGCGTAACCTTGAGATCCCAGGTGAGAAAGAGCGAAAAAGAGAACGGCCCGGTCACGGAGAGTGGCTTCGCGGTCGGAGGGTTCCGGTTCTTTGGAGTTGCCATCGTTATCGCGATGCAGGGCCCAGGAGTGGGGGAGGCGATCCAGTTGCTTGGAGAGAAAATCCAGTTTTCGGGCGATCAGGCGCTGAATGGCGGATTGTTTGTCCGCGGATTGCCAGTGAGAAATTGAGGCATCCAGGGCCAGCAATTCAAAGCCCATTTGACTGGTTGTGGGATTGGGGTCCGTTCCCTGCCAGGTCCAGCCGCTTCGCTCCCGGTTGTTACGGGGGCGCGCGCCCGCTATGGACAAAGCGCCATCCAGAAGCTTGAATTCTTTTTCCTGGCCCGAGCGGAAGTACAGGGCGTCCATGGTGGCCAGGGCGTAGTTGACCAGACGTTCGCGCATGAAACGCTGCAGGGATCCGGCGGGCAGGGGGCCGTCATCCCAGAGGTTGAATGCCGACCAGGCGGTGAACATGGCGGGCGCGGTGCGGAAATAGGGAGTGATGATGGAGATGCCGGTTTCCGGCTTCTGAAACCCTCCCATCGGGTATTGGGAAATCTGCAGGCAGCATCCTGACGCTTCCTTGCCGATCTTCGTGCAGCAGGATACTCGGTCCGTGGCCACGCGGGTTTGGGTTTGAACCGGATCTTCCGTGGAAGAATAGGGAATAGAGGCCGTTCCCCGGGCAAGGGCGAAGTTGCAGTATTCATCCTGGTTGATGTTTTCCGAGGTTACGGCTTTTATGATAAGGATTTTCGAAGCTCCGACGGGAAGATCGCCGACATTGAATATCTGTGGGGATCCGGCCGGAGGATCGGGCATTGTATTTCCGTCCAGGGTGGCGGATCCGGGAACGTAGGCGTAGCCTTCAGGCAGGGTGTCTTCAATTACCACGTCGCTAAGATCCATGTTGCCCGGATTGGATACTTCCAGTTCAAAGGTCATCACTGATCCGGGCTGGACCGCTTCGGGACACCGTTTTTCCAGGGTGATGGCGGGTTTTTCCGTGGCGGCACAATCCACCGTCACGGTGATCTCATTGTTGTCGCCGGCGCATTCGCAGGCCTCATCTCCGGAGTCCACGGTTACCCGGAATGTGGCGGAGACTCCCTGCGGATACGGGGCCGTGACAAGGTCCATGGTCCGCGTCTCTCCGGCGGCAATGGAGAGTGAGGTGGTGTCCAGGAGATTGCCGTCGGGATCCGAAAGCGTGATGTCCACATCCCCACTGTCCCGGCTGCCCCTGTTGTTTACGGTGACGGTAACGACCACGGTGCCGTCGGGGCGGCATTGGGCCGTGGCTTCCAGGGCCACCAGGTCGATGGTGGACAGTGAGGTGCTGATTTCGGTGAGGTTGTTCTCCGAAGAGCATTCACAGATTGTGTCTTCCGGATCGATGGCGGCGGTGAAAACGCAGCGGTCCATGGGGCATGAGGGAGTGAAGGGAAAGATCAGTTCCAGTGTTTCGCCAATCTCCAGGTCAACGACCTGGTCTTCAAAAGACAATCCGCAGGTTGATCCCAGACGCACCAGGGCGCCCGGGGCGGGCGCGCAACCGGAGTTTGTGACGGTTACCGTGACCTGCCCGCGCAGGGAACCATCCTCTCTGCAGGTGACCCGGGGTTGAATCGTGGTCACGGCCAGGTCGGCGATGGCGACCGGGAGATCGGTGCAGACGGTGTTGTCCGTGCCGTCCCATTCACAGATGGTGTTGGAATAATCCAACTCCACTCTCAGGGAAACGGCGCATCCGGTGTTGCAGAGATCAGTGACGACCTGGTGATCCATGATGGAAAAGACACGGGTGCCGCCGGCGGAAGGGATACTGCCCAAAAGGCTTCCCGTCCATTGAGCGATGGTTTCCCCGCTGCACCCCGTTGCGGAAAAGAGGGTGTAGCGCACGGGGATGTCTCCCGGGAAGTCCGGACCGCAGCCGTTGTTGACCACGGTGATGTCTCCTGAAATGGTGACGCGTCCGTCCCCGCTGCAGGCCAC
>CAYVBC010000016.1:0-16303 GCA_964449545.1 uncultured Clostridia bacterium
TAATCGACCTGATTATCTTTTTCGTGAAGTGGGGCAAGTACACTTTCTGATTCACAGAGAAATCCGGAAGGGGGGCGGAGATTTCTTCCCCCCCTTCCGGCACTCGCACACATGAGCGGACGAGGGAAACGTTTCCTGCGAATATTGTGGGACTCCTTCAAGGATTTCCTGCGAGAGGATGGCGTGGACAAAGCCAGTATTCTCGCTTATTTTTCCATTTTCTCTTCCCTGTTTCTGCTTACCTTTCTCACCTTTCTCTTTACACACTTCCTGGGCAATCCGGATGGATATGTTGCCAGCTTCTACCCATTTTCTCCTGATTTCACATCAAAGATTTCTCCGGATTTCTTTATTAAGACCAAGGAGATCTCCGGAAAACTCCAGGAGATCGGATTCATGGGGATCGCCCTCTCCCTTTTTCTCGGCATTCTGGTATTCAAAAAGGTCATTCAGTTCGTCAATGAGATGTTCCATATCCGCTTGGTGAAGGGATTCCTGTTCAAGAGGGTCAAGGAATTCACCTTGATGTTTTTCATCGCGTTGTTTTTTATGGCTTCATTCCTGATGACCGGCCTGATCTCCACCATCACGGGACTATTCAAACACAACTCATTCATCGCTTCCCACATCCACCCCGTATTCATCGATTCCATCAATCAGGCCCTCTTGAAATATCTCCTTCCAGTGGCCATTACATTCTGTCTCTTTTTTCTGCTGTATAAATGGATTCCGGAACGCAGGGTAGGAACCCGGTCCGCATGGATCGCCGCACTTCTCTCATCCCTAATGTGGGAGGTTGTCAAACGCAGTTACGCATACTACCTGGTCAACCTTTCCATTATCGGACATATCCGCGGTCCCATTATCGCCATCATATTGTTTGGGTTCTGGATGGAGATCTCAATGGCTATTTTGCTCTATGGCGCCAAACTGACATACAATCTGGATGAAAGAAAATGAACACCCTGGAATCCATCGCCCGGTTTCTTGATGGGGAGGCCCGGGGAAATCCGGCAACCCCCATCCGGGGGGTTAATTCTCTGGAACAGGCGAGCCATGATGAGATCACCTTCCTTGTTAAGAAAGGGTTTGATCCTGCAACCTTGAAGGCCGGGGCTCTGATCGTGGCCCGGGGCAGCATGGTGGAATACCCCAACCTGATTTATGTGGATCATCCATACATGGCCTTTGCCCGTCTCCTGGACTATTTTCATCCAGCCATACCCTTCTGCGAAGGCATTCATCCAGACGCTCGGGTGGCCGAGACCGCGACTCTGGGGAAAAACGTCACCCTGGGGCCTTTCACGACCATTGGCGAAGATGCCGGGATCGGAGACAACACACAAATTCATAGTGGGGTTATTGTGTACCCCGGTGCGAAGGTGGGCAACGCCTGCCTGATATATTCCAACGTGGTGATCCGGGAAGGAGTCTCCATCGGAGACCACTGTATCATCCATTCCGGGGTCGTAATCGGGGCCGACGGATTCGGCTTCTCCCGGGACTCTGAAGGCATACCGAGAAAAATTCCTCAGAAGGGCCGCGTCACCATTGGCTCCCATTGTGAAATTGGCGCAAATTCCTGCATAGACAGGTCCACCATCGAGGAGACCCGACTGGGAAATCATGTCAAGCTGGACAACATGGTTCAGGTGGGGCACAACACCCATATCGGTGATGGTTCAACCATTTCCGCGTTAACCGGAATATCCGGTTCCGTCCGGGTGGGACAGAATGTGATCATGGGAGGGCAGGTGGGCATCGCGGACCATGTCCACATTGCCGACGGTGTGGTCATCGCGGGGAAAACCGGTGTCACAGGGCACATCAAGAGCCGACAAATCATTTCCGGTTATCCCCACAGCGAAATTCGAAAATGGAGACGCAGCCAGGTATTGCTGCGAAATCTCGATGAATACGTGGAGCGGATTGCAACCCTGGAAGAAAAGATCAAGAAACTGGAGGAACAATGAAAAGATTCGCAATCGCCATATTTTTAATGATCATGGTCACTGGCCTGGTGAGTGCTCAGGCAGCCATTAAGTTTCAATCTCTTACGGCGGACTTCGGGGAGATCGACAGTGGGAAAGTGGTGGATTTGAAATTCGAGTTTGAAAACGCAGGCAATGAAATCCTGGAAATCAAAAACATTCAATCCACCTGCGGATGTGCAGTGGCACATCTGGAAAAAAAATCCTACAACCCGGGTGAAAAAGGCACAATCCCGGTCAAATTCTACTCCCGCGGATATCAGGGGCGGGTGATCAAGGCCATCACCGTGGCCTCCAACGATCCGGGGAAACCCTATGTTCAGTTGAGGCTGATGGGAAACGTGATCATGAAGAATTTTGCCCGCATCGAGGTCTCCCCGAATCGGATGCAGTTTGAAGAGATCCCCCTGGGAACCGGCAGTGAGCAGCGCTTTGTCATCCGAAACACCGGGACCCTTCCCCTGCGCATCATTGAGGTGATTCACGGGCCCGAAATCAGCCCCCATTTTTCAGGAAAATCCGTGGGTCCCGGAGAAGAGCTTTCCGGAACACTCCATTTTCAGGCCATGAGCCCTGGTCCTTTTGTCACCTACCTGAAAATTCGCAGTAATGCCCTGCGACAAAGCCTCGTTGTTGTGAAAGTGAATGCCACGGTAGCGGACCCGGAGACCGGTGAAAAGCAGTAAACATCTTATGTCGGAACACGGGGCCGTCTTCAGCCCAACAGGCCCGGAAATGCTCTCATGAAGGCACAGCCGGGGGGGGGGTCCAAGGGCCTTCGCATCTGGGCGGTTTCCGGAGGCAAGGGGGGGACGGGAAAATCCTTCATGGCGGCCCAGTTGGCCGTTACCCAGGCATCCAGGGGACAATCCGTGGTGCTTGTGGATTCGGACCCCCAGGGAGCCGGGATTCACGGTCTCCTCGGTATTGACCATCAGTCTCCGGATATCACGGATTTTCATAAGGGGAAACGCCCTCTCAGTGAATGCCTGCATAAAACACCCATTCAGTCCATGCAGATTGTATTCGGTAATTCCGGAACTCTCCCTCTCACGCCGCCAACTCCCGAAGAATCAGACTCTTTTCTCCAGAGTATGCTCGGACTGGACGCGGACCTGGTCATTCTCGACCTGGGAGGAGGGTTGTCGCCCGAGATCATGGGCGTTTTTCTTTCCGTCCACGTACCCATTGTGGTCACGGTTCCGGAAACACCGGCCCTGGAAAATTTTTTTCAATTCATCCGCGCTCTGCGTTTCTTCACACTGAACCAGTGGCTGCGAAAAGAGGGATTCCAGGAATCGGTTGAAGAGATCTGGGAGAAACGACCCAAAGAAGATGTGGTGGACCTTTCGGACCTGCGACACTATCTCCCCAGCGTTCTGGGACTCCGGGGTGCCGCTGCTCGCTGGCCCGAAGCACCAGCCCTGCACCTGGTGCTGAATCATCTGACCAGCATTGACGAAGTTCAGCACGGATTCTCCCTGCGCACCCTCTGCCGCAAGCATCTGGACCTTCCCATACTGTATTCTGGATACGTGGAGAACGAGGCCAAAACCTGGAAAAAACTCAGTGCGGTTCAGGGACGCCCGCAAATGAACATCACCCCACGCATTCGCCAGGAGATTCTTCGTATTGGCGGAAACCTCAATCAAGGACGGGAGGTTCTAATGGGGAGTGTAAAAAATGCCTGACCTCGAACTGCGTGCCCTGTACCACGAACTCGACCTGGAGCAGGGAACTTCTCTGGCACAGGTGAAGGCCATGTACCTCCATCTTAAATCTCTATATTCAGGAGATTCCCCACTCTTTCATTGTCTGGGATTCCCCATTCCTGAACCCCACAGAAGGGAGATACTCACCCAGATCCACCGTGCATATTTCACCCTTCGGGAACACCACTCACGCCGCAGGCAGGAACGACAGAAAAGTACCTGCGACACGGTACAGGACCAGCGGATTCCGGAATTCGAACACTACAACGGCCAGGCACTCCAGCTAACCAGAGATGTCCTGGGGCTCACCCAGGAAGAGGTATCCTTCGCTTGCGGCATCCCGCTCCAACACCTCAAAAACATGGAAACCGAATCCTTTCATCTGCTTCCGCCACACGGCTACGTACGGCTTTTCCTGCGAAAATACGCGGGATTCATGTACCTGGATCCGGATCGAGTCATGACGGACTACATGGCTCTATACATGAAGTGGAAGGAAAAAACAGAATAACCCGTACTCAATTCAATCAGAACGTTTCCCCGCAGCCGGAATGGTGTACAGAAAACGCTTGATTTTCCGGGTCGGCGTTTTTTCGAATTCTTCAGGGTACACTTCAATACGAGCCAGACGAGAGTAAGCGGGAAGTTCCGCATTCAGACTGACCCGCATTTTTTCCATATGCTTATCCAGGTCGGTTTCGCTCATGCCCTGGGAGTGAACTTTTTCAAAATCCGGAAACACAAGCCCGGTCAACTTCCCGGAATGGTCAAGAACCAGGGATTCCATGACATATTCCCGATTGTTGAGCTTGGATTCAACCTCTTCAGGGTAAATATTCTGGCCGCTGGCACCCAGGATCATATCTTTGCTGCGTCCCTTGATATAGATGAATCCGTCCTCATCTTTCAAACCCAGATCACCGGTATGCAGCCAACCTTCATTATCAATGGCGTCGGCCGTGGCCCGGGGATTTTTATAGTACCCCTTCATCAGGTTCGTCCCACGCACAAGAATTTCTCCCACATCACGAGCAGGGTGATCGGAATCAATGCGCACTTCCATCCGATCCACCGGCCTTCCCACTGATCCGGGTTTAATGGTTTTCCAGGAACTGTACCCGATCAGGGGTCCGCATTCGGTCATCCCGTACCCAACGGTAATGGGAAATGAGATGGACCGGAAAAAGGCCTCAACTTCCGGGTTCAGCGCAGCACCACCGATCACAAGTTCCTGGAACTGTCCTCCGAAAACATCCATGAGGCGTGTACGGAGTTTTCGTTTCAAAAGCGTGTCAATCGGTTTCACGCGCCGTGCCAGGCGAATCCCTTTCCGGGAAAGGAGGGGTTTAATCTGCTTCCGATATATCTTCTCTATGATCAGGGGAACGGAAAGAATCAATTTCGGGCGGATCTTCTGAAACGCTTCCAGGAGCACCCGCGGAGAGGGAGTCTTTTTCAGAAAGGTGATGTGACATCCCAGAGTGAATGGCATCAGAAACTCAAAGGCGCAACCATACGCATGGGCCAGGGGCAGAAAAGAGAGAATATGGTCTCCCTGAGAGAGAGACATGTTCTCCTGACCATACAGAATATTGGACATGAGGCTTTCATGAGACAGCTCCACCCCTTTGGAAAACCCGGAAGTTCCCGAAGTGTAGTTCATGGCGGCTGTGGCATTGGCGTCCACCGGATTCAAAGAAAAGGAATCGGGAGAGACATGGGCGTCCCGATATTCCAGGAAATCCTTCTCTGTCTTCTCAAACGCTTTTTCCAGAGTCTTCTTGTTCGAGGACAACAATGCACGCGTATCGAGAGATATACATCCCAGGCAATCGGGAATCATCTCCACATCAATTTTCTCAAAGATGGCATCAGATACAAACAACAGGGAGGCGTCCGAATGGTTGATGATGTGATGGGCGTCGCTGGCATGAAAATCGGGTAGAATCGGTACGATTACGGCACCATAGGTTACGGTGGCAAGATAGGTGATGGCCCAGTTCACGGAATTCTTTCCCAGCAGTGCGATTTTATCCCCCGCACGGACATGACTTCGGCGGAAAATCAGGTGAAACCATGCCATCTGCTCCGCCACATCTCCATAGGTTAATCCGCCCTCACCGTAATCCGCCATGGCGGTAAATTTCCAGTTATCCTGAATGCTCTTCAGAATGGTCTGCACAAGATTCTCATTCATCATTTTTCTTCCTCCACTCAATTACATACTCCCGACCCATTCGAGTATTCTAACCCTGAACCACATCACATGCAATCAAATCTCAGGACAGCAGGTGAATCCGGGTGAACATGTAATCCAGACTGTCCTGTTTAAGGACCATACGATAAATATCGCTGTCTCCCATACGGATTGCCCGACGCCCCTCCACCTCCAGGTATCGAGGATTTCGAGAGCGATGAAACCACAAAACAAGGGCAATCATTCCGTCCGTGATCTCTATGGCCGTTATGCCTCCCGGACCGATACCACTTCCCGAATTAAACAGGCATGGAACCAGAGGCCCACTGTGATACAACATGCTGCGCCCCGCATACTTACGATGATTGTGAAGTAACCGTAAATACTCCTCTTTCATATGTAGAATCTCACCCTCCAGGCCATCCTCCCTTTCACGGGCATAACGACGGCATGCCTTCTCAATCTTCATTTTGAGGGTATCCAGGCGGGAGAGGGATTCGAAGAGCGGTCTGTGTGTATGCCCCATGACGGCCAGGATCCGATGTTGGCGGGCAAAATCATAGATTCTTTTCTCAAAGCGATATTTACGATGGCTGTTGAAAGCAACGGTATAATTCCGAATACCAAGAGGTGATGCAAGATAGCGAAGGCCCAATCCGAGGATTCTGTTGCTCAGGGGACCAAAGAAAGATGCCTGGTGACCATGAAGAATCAGGATATTCCCGGAACGCCATTCCAACTTCATGGCCTTTACCGGAGGCTGTGCCTGTGACAGGAATACCCCTGGCGTCATGTCGTGATTTCCCTCCAGCCGAAACAATCCCCCTCCGGACTGGAAACGCAGAAACAACCCCAGCATCTCTTTCCACCGTTTCCGGACCTTTTCCTTCGAAAATCGCTGCAGTTCCTCTATATCTCCATTTAGCACAAGGGTATATTCCTGTTCCAGATAATATCCACGCAAAGCGGATGAGAGCAGGAGCGCATTCCCTCTGAAATCATCAACACGACTGCCATCTCCCATATGAAGATCACTGAAAATCACCAGGGCACGATTCTCCTTCAATGACAATGACTGCGCGTTCTCCATCAGTCGTTTCAGACGTTTGCGGGTGATTCTCGACATCATTCTCTCTCATTCTCCGAATTCAGAGAAGACAACAATACCTCCAGTTTTTCATGTGACGATTCCCATGAGGCGATTGCCGTCTCCAGGTCTCTTCCCACCATGGCAAACTCTTTCTGCAATTCCACGACCCGCTGTGCGTCCTGGTAGGTGTCCTGCAATGACAGTTGCGACTCCAGTTGCCCGTGCCGGCTCTCCAGCGCTTCAATCTTTTCTTCAAGTTCACGGATCATTTTGTTCAATTCGCCACGTCTACGGCTGATGGATTGCCGGGCTTTGGCCTGCTCACGGCGTCGATCCCGACGCTCCCGACCCACCGAAGCATTTGCTTCTCCGGGTTCTGCCGTCGCATTCACTTCCCGCTTCTCCAGGTAGTCGGAATAGTTGCCGAGATACCCGGTTACCAACCCATCACGAATCTCCACCACTCGCGAGACGATTCGATCCAGGAAATATCGATCATGGGAGACGAGCATCAAGGTGCCCTCATAAGCGCACAATGCCTTTTCCAACGCATCCCGGGCATAACTGTCCAGGTGGTTTGTGGGCTCGTCCATGATCAGGAAATTGGCTCCGGACAGCAGGATCCGCGCCAGGGAAACACGGGATTTTTCTCCACCGCTCAACACGCCCACGGGTTTGAACACCTCGTCTCCGGAGAAACCGAAAAGGCCGAGAATCGGACGGATCCGGGGAGTCTGAATCGTGGACGCCACGGAGGACACCGACTCATAGACGGTTTCATCCAACCGCAAAGCATCCACCTGGTGCTGCGCATAGTACCCGATCCGGGTTCGACCTCCCAATTGCACAATCCCCTCACAGGGGTTCAGGTCACCACTGATCAGGCGGGTCAGCGTGGTTTTTCCCGCTCCGTTTTTTCCCACAAGACACACCTTGTCTCCACGAAACAGCCGCAGGTTCGCTCCGCGAAAAACCCATTGGTCATCATCATAGTGAAACCCGGCCTGATCCACGGAGAGAACATCCTTATATCCCGTAACCGCAACCTCAAGACGGAAATTCAGGTCCGCAACGGTCCTGGGCAGTGGCTGAGACACATCCATTTTATCCAGCTGTTTAATCCGACTCTGAACCTGGGTGGCCTTGGTGTTCTTGTAGCGGAAACGCTCGATAAATCGCTCCTGACGACGGCGATCCGCGTCCTGAAGGCGCTTCTGCTCTTCCTGCCGTTCCCGCCGTTCCTGACGGGCAGCCTGGTACTCCCTGAAGTGGCCGGAGTAGTGCTGCAGTCTGCCTGCCTCCAGTTCCACAATCTCCTGGGCCAGACGATCGATAAAGAAACGATCGTGAGAAACCAGAACCATGCTTCCCGAATAACCCAGGAGAAAGCGCTCCAGCCATTCGAGAGAAGGGAGGTCAAGATGGTTGGTCGGTTCGTCCAGAAGCAACAGATCCGGTTCTCCCAGAAGCAGCCTGGCCAGAAGAGCCTTCATGCGCCAGCCACCGCTGAAAGTGGCAAGCGCTCGCTGGGCATCATCGGGTTCAAATCCCAAACCGGAAAGAATCCGCCGGGATTTGTGCTCCAGTTCATACCCGCCCTGGCTGATAAAACGATTCTCCAGCTCTTCGACGCGTTTCATCCATCCGCTTCTCTCTTCCGGGATACCGGGAGGAGCGTTCTGCAGCGATTCCAGTTGACTTCTCATCTCCAGCAGGTCAGCGCGCCCCCCCATCACAAACTCCAGGATCAGGCCGCTCCCACGTGTAATCGTCTCCTGTGGCAGGTACCCCACCCGGTAATGGCGGGACTTGATGATCTGACCCTCATCCGGTTCCAGTTCACCTGCGATAACCCGAAGCAGCGTGGTTTTTCCAGCACCATTGGGTCCCACCAGCGCCACCCGTTTTCCCTGTACCAGAGTCCAATCCAGTCCCTTCAGCAACTCAAGGTCTGCGATGGCATAGGCCACTTGTTTCAATGTCAGCATTTTTTCGGAAAATCGGGCCGGGGCCGGCCCTGCGCGTCACCCGTATTATACGCAAATCCGGGAACTGGCGCAATGGGAAACACCCGCACTCAGAGTTGCCGCAGCTGGAATCCGCGTGCCTTCATCAGCGCGACAATTCCCTTCTTTCCCACCAGGTGGGCCGCGCCCACCACAACGAATACCCGTTTTCCGGGATCAAGCATCCCTATGATTGAATCCACCATGGACTCATTCCGCTCATGGATCACCACCCGGTACAGTTCCGCCAGGTCCGGAAAACGTTTCACGCTTTCCGTTACCAGTGTTTCCATCCGGGCCACATCTCCCCTGCGCCAGGCGTTTACCATCGCCTCCACCTCCTGCCTGGAACGCCCGGTTTCCTGAATATTATAGAATAGAAATCGATCATTCAACGCGTCTGAAAATCCATCAAACAGGTTCATCTGTTTTTCAAGTCCTTCAAGCTCACGGATCTCCATCCGGCCCTGCGCTTTTTCAAGAAAATAGCGATCCACACCAAAAGAAGGATCAAAGCCCATGCGCATCATCTCCATACTGACCAGGGTCAGGGCAAGCATCCAGGGCTTGAATCGTTTGAATCCGGAAATATCCATACCCAGTTTCTCAAGCCTGTCCCGGGCCAATGCGTATGTTTCTGCCTTCACGTGATTCCGGAGACAATCCCCTTCGGGATATAGTCCCCGATTGATCTGCAACAACGCGGCCTCGCCCATTTTTTCAGGAGAAATATCCGCCTCAACAGCCAGAATTCCACTGTCCGTGAATGCATTCATGACTGTCCCGGAGAGAGGATAGTATTCCGATTTCAAAAGATGAATCGATCCCATCAGGTATCCCGATCCCTCCGGTCCATTGAATCTCCAGATAAAATCCTCAGCCGAAACCGGCGCAACTGCCAGTAGAATCAGCAATAGGAGAACAAGGGATATCTTCATTCCAATTCCATGATAAGTCATTTCCTCCGCCTCCTGGTCTAAAGGGGATTGAAAACATCCACAAAGACGGCCTTCAGATCGAACCGCCGTTCCAGCAAATCCCGCAACGCCCACACACCCGGTAATTCGGAACGATAGTGGCCGAGATGTACGAAGTGGGTTCCTGTTTCCTTTGAAAATTCCGGTATCTGCTCCTTGATCTCACCACAGAAAAATGCCTCCGCTCCCCGGGATACCGCCGTTTCATAAAGACTGGCCGACCCTCCGGAGACCACGGCGATCCGGCGTGGGACCGATGGACCGTTTTCCAGGATCTGAAAGCCGTATCGTTCGGATATCCGGAACCCCCGGTTCTC
Source organism: uncultured Clostridia bacterium (assembly GCA_964449545.1). Taxonomy (GTDB): domain Bacteria; phylum Acidobacteriota; class Aminicenantia; order UBA2199; family UBA2199; genus UBA876. The sequence continues at coordinate 10,291 of CAYVBC010000016.1, forward strand.
CGACGAACCCCTTATATTCGGCATTCCCTCAAGCCTGGGCAAACGATCGTTCAATCGAATCAACATTTGCTCGAGATTGAGCCCCGCGCTGTTTCCCGCCAGGAATCCGGGCCCGAGAGGCTCAGGCTCATCCCCTGCCAGCCACTTCAGGATGCACGCATTATGTCCCACTTCAGGATGAGCATCCATGGGCAGGTGAATTCCGAAAAGAGAAATCCCCTCGCTCAGTAGCGTGGATATATATCTCTTGCGCACGCCGGTCACGCGAAAAAATTCCCTCCCGAAAAACCCATGATGAACAATCAGGGCATCCGCTTTTTGTTCAATCGCCGCGTCCAGAAGTTCCCTGTTGAGAGAAACACCGAGAACCACCCGATGAACAGGCTCTCTTCCCTCCACCTGCAATCCGTTGTAACAATAGTCATCAAACTCTTCGACGCGATAAAATTCTCTCAGGAAGTCGTTCAATTGCTCCCGATCCAACGTGGATTTGGTCATTCTTCACCCCTCAGCATGGAAAGAAATTCCTCTTCATTCACCACCTCCACATTCCCTTCCCGGGCCCGTGCCAGTTTGGATCCCGGCGACCGGCCTGCCAGAAGATGGGTGGTTCTGGAGGTGATGGAAGCGGAAACACGCCCGCCTCGAAGGGCAATCTCATCCGCGGCTTTGGAGCGGGGAACAAATCGATCGAATGAACCCGTAATCACCCACACCGTCCCATCCAGGGTATTCCCCGAGGCGACGGGTTGAGGATCCGAAATCATCCGCAGTCCCGATTCACTCAGATCCCGAATCATGTGACGATTTTCCACGTTTGAGAAGAAGGCCACCAGATTCCGGGCGGTCACCTCTCCAAAACCATGGATACGTGCAAATCCATCACTGTCTCCAGCCTCCGCGGCAGTTATAATTGCATCCATTGAAGAAAATCCGTTGGCCAAAAGCAGGCGGATGGCCGCTGCGCCGATTCCTTCAATCCCCAGTGCCAGGAGCACTCGCGAGAACGGCTGTTCCATGCTTGCCTTCACTCCGGAGCGGATGGCCTCGATCTTCTTCTCCTTGAATCCCGGTTCCTCGGAAAGACGTTGATAATCAAATCTATAGATATCCGGTATTCGTTTCACGTACCCCCGCTCATACAGAAGGCGGATGGTTTTCTCTCCCAGGGACTCAATATCCATCTGGCCACGAGCCGTGAAATGAATCAGGGACCGGCACTGACGCTCGGGGCAATTTCGGTTGGGGCAGAAATGATGCGCCCCTTCCCTCACCAGCGTTGTGGAGCAAAAAGGGCAGGCCTCGGGCAAACGGAAAACAGGTGAGGAAGCACGATTCTTTTCAAGCACCTCATCTACGGCGGGGATGACATCTCCTCTTCTGGAAACGCTCACACGGTCACCAATCCCCAGTTCAAGGGCATCAATGTACTCCTGATTATGGAGGGTGGCACGGGAAACCACACTTCCGGCAAGGGTTACGGGTTCCAGCTCCGCGACGGGTGTCACCCGTCCATTGCGTCCCACCTGAATCTGGACCCCCAGGAGAGTGGTACTTTCCTTGGGCGCGTCAAATTTAAAGGCCACTGCCCATCGGGGATGATGAGATGTGGATCCAAGCTCTTCCCGGAGCCCGATTTTATTTATTTTCACCACAAGGCCATCAATTTCATAGTCCAATCCGGCCCTCTCCAGCCTCATGGATTCGATAAATTCTCCTATTTTATCTAATGTTCCCGTCACCAGACCGGGAAGGAGGTCACGCGCCGCGGCCCGCCGTGACCGGTCTTCACTGAAAAACCCCATCGTTCCGGGACCGGAAAACCCCAATTCCCGAAGCAGGATCATTCGAGCCACGTGATCCGAATCCAATAGAAAGGGGCCGAAAAGAGACGCTTCCGGGCCGAAACCACTTTCCATATGCGCTTCATACCCATGAAATTTCAGGGGCACCCGCGCCACCAGCGATGATTTCAACTGGCGTAACGAACCTGCCGCCAGGTTTCGGGGACTGGTGTACCGGTTATCCAACCCACGGTTGTACGTGGAAAAATCACTCTTGAGCATAAACACTTCACCCCGTACCGCGAGCTCCCTTTCAAAGGGAATAATCAGAGGCACGGTGGCGATGGTGCGCAGGTTTTCAGTCACATCATTACCCCGGAATCCATCCCCTCGAGTCAGTGCCGTTTCCAGTTGCCCCTTCCGGTAATACAGCACCAGGGAAGCCCCGTCCAGTTTTTCCTCTACTGAAAATTCCGTCGCCTGCCCGAACCGATCCATCATTTTCGCAACCCAGTTCTTCAGGCCTTCCGGATCGTATTCCTTGTCCAGAGACAGAACTTCAACCGTGTGAGGGCGTTCAAGCAAGCTGTTGTCCAGATCAGAACCCACACGCCTGGAGGGAGAATTTTCCCATGCCAGGTCCGGGAATCTCTTCTCCCATTGCAGCAGTTCTTCCAGCAGGCGGTCGTATTCGCGGTCCGAAATTTCAGGACGGGCCTTGACGTAATACAGAGACTGATGGTGCAGCAACTGCCGGGATAATTCATCAATTCGCCGGCGGGGATCCATGACGGAATTATAGAGAACCCGGCGCCAGTGGTCAAGCCGGAGAGGAGACTTGACTATATCAATATATCATGATATATATACTCCGTGAATCTTGATCATCAGTTCAAAGCCCTCTCGGAACCGACCCGGACGCGCCTCATGCACCTGCTTCTCCACTACGAGTTGAATGTCAATGAGATGACCGCTATTCTGCGAACGGGGCAATCCCGTGTTTCTCATCATCTGAAAGTACTGGTGAACAGCGGACTCGTGCGCCAGAGGCGTCAGGGATTGTGGTCTTTCTACTCCGCGGCGGAATCCGGAAACGGAAATGAATTTCTCAACACCATACGGCCACTCCTCCAGGGGGATCCAGATTTGAGTGGGGACCTTCAGGGCGCTCAACATGTAATCAACCAACGCAATTCCGAAAGTACGCGCTTCTTCGATAACATCGCGGAAGACTGGGATTCCATGCGAAGTGAGATTTTCGGCGACATCAACCTGGAACAGCTGATTCTGCAACACCTCCCCCCGGTAGACACCATCGTTGACCTGGGATGTGGCGCAGGGGACCTGATCCCCATACTGAAACAACGCGCAAATCACGTGATCGGTGTGGACAACTCACCCCGCATGCTTGAAGCGGCGCATCGTCGTTTCCAGGAAAAACCCGGGTCCGTGGACCTCCGCATCGGGGGCCTGTGTCACCTTCCCCTCCGTGATGGAGAAGCGGATCTCTGCGTCATCCACATGGTACTACACCACCTGGAGACTCCGGATGCGGTTCTGGAAGAGGTTCACCGCATCCTGAAACCGGGAGACCGTCTCATCATTGTGGATTTCCTGCCTCACCATAGAATCGACATGCAGAGACGCTATGGGGATCGCTGGATGGGATTTGAACCCGCCCGGATTCGGGAATGGCTCACTGAATCCGGATTTGCCCCCGGGAAAATGGATCAATTCGACTTGAAACAGGGCCTGGCAGGATTTCTGCTGCCGGCCCGCAGAATATAGACAAAGGAAACAATTGGAGGAAGCAATGAAATTTTTAAAACTGGAACCCGAACTGGAATATCGTGTCGCGGACATTAACCTGGCCGAATGGGGACGTAAGGAGATGGAACTCGCTGAAGTGGAGATGCCGGGCCTCATGTCCATCAGGGAAGAGTATGGCCCCAAAAAACCGTTGAAGGGGTTGAAGATTGCCGGAAGCCTGCATATGACCATCCAGACCGCCATGCTGATCGAAACCTTGACCATTCTCGGGGCCGATGTCCGCTGGGCATCCTGCAATATCTTTTCCACCCAGGATCATGCCGCCGCGGCCATCGCAAAAACCGGAAGCGCCGCCGTGTTTGCCTGGAAGGGAGAATCCCAGGAAGAATACTGGTGGTGCATGGAACAGGCATTGACCTGGCCGGACGGTTCAGGGCCTGACCTGATCGTGGATGACGGTGGTGACGCCACCTTGATTGTCCATGAAGGCGTCCGCGTGGAAGAGGATCCCAAACGCCTCGAAAAAATCCATGATCACCATGACATGCAGGCACTTCTTGATCGCCTGAAAGTAAAATACGAAAAAAACCCCAACCATTGGCATGAAGTGGCGAAAAATATTCGTGGTGTTTCGGAAGAAACCACCACGGGCGTCAACCGCCTGTACCAGTTGGAACGGGACGGACAACTCCTGTTCCCGGCCTTCAACGTCAACGACTCGGTGACCAAGTCCAAATTCGACAACCTTTACGGTTGCCGGGAATCCCTTAGTGACGGCATTAAACGGGCCACGGACGTCATGCTGGCCGGCAAAAAAGCGCTGGTATTCGGGTACGGAGATGTGGGCAAGGGAAGCGCACAGTCATTGCGTGCTTATGGAGCCCGGGTTTCCGTAACTGAAATCGATCCCATCTGTGCCCTTCAGGCGGCCATGGAAGGCTTTCCCGTGGTTCGTGTGGAAGATGTGGTCGCGGAAACGGATATTTTTGTTACCGCCACGGGGAACTATTATGTTCTCACCGGGGCTCACATGGAGCAGATGAAGGAAGGCGCTATTATCTGCAATATCGGCCATTTCGACAATGAGATCGAAATGAGCTACCTGGGGAAGAACCCCAAGTGCACCAAGCGCGTCATCAAGCCGCAGGTAGACCAGTGGACCCTGGAATCCGGGAAATCCATCCTGGTGCTCGCGGAAGGACGCCTGGTCAACCTGGGTTGCGCCACGGGCCACCCCAGCTTTGTGATGAGTTCCAGTTTCACCAACCAGACCCTGGCTCAGATCGCCCTTGCGGAAAAAGACTTTGAGCGTAAAGTATATGTCCTGCCGAAAAAACTGGACGAAGAGGTCGCCAGACTCCACCTGAAACGACTGGATGTAAAGCTGACCAAATTGTCCCATTATCAAGCCGAATACCTTGGTGTTCCGGTGGAAGGACCATACAAACCAGACCACTATAGATATTAGTACCCCCCGGGTCGGCGGACGACGTGCCGCCGGCCCGGAATTTATTTCAGCTCTTCACTCCGGTTCTTCAGGTATTGGAGAATATTCAGCGCTTCCAGGGGGGTGATCTCGGATATGTTGATGGCATTCAACCGGGTTCGGATCTCGTCCCAGGCTTTCATCACCGTTGAATCCGGGAAAAGGGATCGATTCTGTGCGTTCACTTCGCGAATACTGCCTGATATCCGTTCGGAAACCAGCCGATTGAGTTCCTTTTTCTCAAGATTCAGCAATACCTCCTTGGCCCTCTCAATCACGGGTTCAGGAATTCCGGCAATCCGCGCAACATGAATACCAAAGCTCTGGTCCGTGGCACCGGGAACCACTTTATGCAGAAATACCACGTTGTCTTCCCATTCACGGACAGCGATATGATAATTCTCCACCCCTTCCAGAATATGCGCCAATTCCGTCAACTCATGGTAATGGGTCGCAAAAAGTGTGCGCGGTTTCTGAGGCGATTCGTGCAGAAACTCAATGACCGCCCAGGCAATGGAAAGTCCGTCAAATGTCGATGTGCCCCGTCCGATTTCGTCCAGCAGGATCAGCGACCGTTTCGTGGCATTGTTCATGATGATGGACGCTTCAATCATCTCAATCATGAATGTGGACTTCCCCTCGATCAATGAATCAGACGCGCCGATCCGGGTAAAAATCCGATCACACAGTCCAATGGACGCGCGGGCCGCGGGAACGAACAATCCAGCCTGCGCCATCAACACGATCAGTGCGTTCTGACGCAGGTATGTGGACTTCCCCCCCATATTGGGTCCCGTGATCACCAGTACCTGGTTGGATTTCCGGTCCAGAGTGGAGTCGTTGGGGATGAAACTCATGTCCATTCCCGTTTCCACAACAGGATGGCGCCCTTCCCGGATCTCAATCGCCGTACTCCCGGACACTTCCGGGCGCACATAATTGCGCCTTCGGGCCAGTTCTCCCGCGGCCGCGA
>CAYVBC010000017.1:0-16205 GCA_964449545.1 uncultured Clostridia bacterium
CGCAGGAATATGTGATGATGCAGGATCCGTCAGCCGATGCGCCCCGGGTCACCAGTACCGATGTGCAGGGGAAAAGGCTTGTGCCGGCGAGAAAAAGCAAAGTGAAAAGGGCCTGCCGCAAGGTTCGCGTGTTGATTGAACTCATGTGTGATATCCTCCCATTACTTCCGGAAAAGCACCGGAAACACTGAAATGGGTTATACGTAAATCGCAACGGGGAGGTTTCCCGGGGCGAAGAGGACAGAGCAAAGCGGAATCAAAAGGGGGATCCCGGACGCCCGTAGACGTCGCCAGGACGGCGGACTGAAGAGAACTGTAATCGGGCTGGCGGTGTGAAATCCAGGGAATTCAGATGCGGCGGATCACCACGAATGAGATGTCATCCTCGGGGCTGCGAGCGGATTCCCGGATCATCTCATGCAATGCGGAAACGATTCCGGCGGCTGAAGCGTCGTGGTGAGATGCCATGATCTTTTCCACCATCCCGGGCAAAAAAGGCGTCCCGTCGGGGGTGCAGTGGTCCATGAGGCCGTCCGTATACAACAGGAGCAGGTCCCCGTGCCCCATGAGGCGAACTTCGCTGATGCGGTAACCGTCTTTGAATCCCAGTGGACTTTTCGCGGCTTGTTCGTCCACTTCGTTGCGAAGGGGCATCATCCCGATGGGGGGATAGGTCCGGATGGTTTCGGGGGGAATATCCATGAAGCGATCGAATTCCCGGGAGAATATCAGCGGGGGAGGGTGGCCGGCGGAGAGGAAGAGAAAAGTCCCGTCATCAGCAATCTCCCCGTAGATCATGGTGAGAAAATCGTCGATGCTGGAAGAGTTGAAAAATCGGCTGTTGATGACCTCAAACAGATTGGGCGTTACGGCACCGAATATTTTCAGTTCATATAGAACACCCGTGAGAAAAGCCTGATGGAGCATGCCGACCACGAAGGCATCGCTGAGGTCATGGCCACGGACATCGGCGAGCAGCACGCCGGCTCTGTGGCGGTTGGCCTCCAGGCGTCGGCACCATTCTTTGCGGCGGTGGGCCACATAGGTGTTCGCACCGGCTCGTTTTTCGCTTGAGAGTCCCATGCGCTCGGCTTCCTCTCGCCACCAGGTTTCCTTTTCCCGGATCATGGTGTTCAGGTCGTAGCGATGGTTGAAATCGATATACACAATGTGGTCTCCCCCGCCGATTCCGTCCTGTGGCAGGGTGATTCCAGCCACTTCGATTCCCGGCAACCGGGGGATCTCTCCGGGATGGGGTTTGATGTGGCCAAGTCGCCTGGAAATGCCCCGCTGCAACGCCTCGCTTCCCGTCGGTTTCTCGTCCGATTTTTTCGTTTCATTCATGCGGATTTCCTCCACCCTATGCAAGCACAATATCCGTTTGCCAGGATGATACCTCCAGACAGGAATGCAGTAAAGGGAGGAAGGGCGGAAATTATTGTCTGTTTTGCTTGCAGGGAGAGTCAGGCTGCGGTACCATTCGGCATTACAGGATACGGGAACCGAAAAAGGAGGCTGGAATGAAGGAGCGTACGTTTGGAGTCGCGGTCATCGGCGGTGGCATTGTGGGTACGGCAACGGCCATGGCGCTGAGTGGTAAAGTTCCCGGGGACGTGGTGGTGATCGAAAAAGAGGATCGCCTCGCGGCCCACCAGACGGGAAACAACAGCGGGGTGATTCATTCAGGACTGTACTATCGCCCCGGCTCTTTGAAAGCGCGCAACTGCACGGCCGGCCGGGAAGCGTTGTACCGGTTCTGTGAAGAAAACGATATTCCCCATGAGCGTTGCGGAAAGCTGGTGGTGGCCACCCGGAAGGATGAACTCGCGGGAATGGAGAAACTGGCGGAACGAGGCATGGCCAACGGCCTTACGGGTATCCGGAACCTCAAAGGGGAGGAGTTGACGGAATATGAGCCCCATGTCAATGGGCTGGCCGGATTGTGGATTCCTCAGACCGGAATCGTGGACTATCATGCGGTAACCACGGCCTTCGCCCGCAAGGTTCGAGAGGGGGGCGGGGAGATTCGTACCGGAACCCGCTTTATATCGTATACCCGTGATAATGGGGAGCTGGTGCTGGAAACCTCGAAGGGAATTGTCCGAAGCCGCTTCCTGGTCAACTGCGCCGGATTGCATTCCGACCGTGTCGCCCGGATCTGCGGGGTTTCACCCGGTCTCATGATCATGCCCTTCCGCGGGGAATACTATGTGCTGAAAAAGGAGCGGGAGCACCTGGTGAAGGGGTTGATCTACCCGGTTCCGGATCCCCGTTTCCCATTTCTGGGAGTCCATTTTACGCGCATGGTGACCGGAGGGGTGGAAGCGGGTCCCAATGCGGTGCTCGGCTTCAGACGCGAGGGCTACCGAAAGTTTGACATATCCCCCCGGGACCTGGCGGAGATCCTTTTCAACCCCGGATTCATACGCATGGGGCTGACGCACTGGCGCATGGGAGTGGGTGAGATGTATCGTTCCTTTTTCAAACCCGGATTCGTGGCTTCACTGAAGCGGATCATTCCTGAAATTTCCGGGCGGGATGTGACCCGGGGCGGGGCCGGAGTCCGTGCTCAGGCCCTGGAACGGAACGGACTGCTGGTGGATGACTTCCGTATTGTGGAAGCGGAGCGAATGGTGCATGTGCTCAACGCGCCATCACCCGCGGCCACGGCCTCCATCACCATCGGGCAGACCATAGCGGAACGGGTGATGGAAGGGGTTGATGCTTCCTGATTCCCGGTTTGTCATTCCTTTGCCCTGGGCGTAGAATAGCAGGAAAGAAAAGGAGGTCCGCATGCGACTGGATCTGGATGGCCGGGTCGTTCTGGTAACCGGGGCGGCCAGGGGAATCGGTCGGGCGGTGGCGGTGGCTCTGGCGGAGTCCGGCGCCACGGTGGCGGTTCATTGCAGAAAAGAACGCCCTGAAGTCAAAGAGATGGTTCGCTCTCTGGGCCGGGGAGCCCGGATATTTCCGGCGGATTTCTCCAGGCCCGGCACGGCGACCACCCTGTTCAAACAGGTTATTGAACACTATGGACGCCTGGACGTGCTGATCAACAACGCCGGAGTGGCCATTGAATCTCCCACCGAGTTGTCGGATTCGGAATGGATGGACAACTGGCAAGCCACCCTGCAGGTTAATCTGACGGCCACGGCGGAGCTGTGCCGTGCCGCGATCCCCCATTTCAAGGATCAGGGCGGCGGAAGAATTATCAATATCGCCTCAAGGGCGGCATTCCGGGGAGACACGGTGGAGTACCTGGCATACGCGGCGTCCAAGGGGGGCGTGGTGGCCCTGACGCGTTCTCTGGCCCGGGGCTATGGGAAGCAGAACATCAAGGCCTTCGTGGTGGCGCCGGGTTTTGTTCGTACGGATATGGCCCAGTCGTTTTTTGATCGCTACGGGGAAGCGCTGGCCCTGGATGATATCGCATTGCCGCGCCTGACGGAGCCGAAGGACCTGGCGCCACTGATCGTGTTCCTGTCCGGTGGGTATGCGGATCATGCCACGGGGGGGACGTTTGATGTGAATGCCGGGAGTTATGTGCGCTGAGAGGAAGATTTATCCCGACCTTCCTGGATCAGAACATTCACCGTCACCAGAACGAGAGCGATCAGGGCCACGGCGATTTTCTGGATCCAGGAGGTCATGAGGGGCGTCACAAGAACGAATCCGGCGAAACCGACCAGGAAGGATGCGGTCACAATGGACAGAAACGGGCGATACTGGTCAAAAGGCCTGGTTTTACGACGGCGACCCGCCAGTTGTACCCCGAGAAACAATATAAAAAGAGCCAGTCCGACACCCAGATCCATGAAGAACCTCCTGTGCACGCAGTATATCGGCTTGTGGTTGAGGAGTCAACCCGGATATGGTACACATTTACTTGACAATAAAATGAAATCGCTATAATATTCAAGGTGGTTTTGAATAATGAAACCAAATTTCAATAGATAAAATCTGACATTTCGGGTTTCCTGGCCCGAGTTCGAAACAGGGAGGTGCCGTGATCGGATCTCAGTACAGCGATTGCTCGGGGTATGGAAACTGTCCCGTCATCGGAATGCGGACGGATCGGATGGAACGGTGTCGTTTGAACCTGAAAAAGTTGATTCACGGTGAGCGGCTTGACATGGCCGCGCCACTATATGGATAATCCTGAGGAAAAAAAAGAAGGAGGAATGAATGCTTGACATGGATACGTTGTACTCCACCACTGCGTTGGAGACCCAGAAGTCGGCGATCCGCGAACTGTTGAAACTGGCGGATCGACCTGAGGTTATTACTTTTGCAGGTGGCTGGCCCTCACCATCCCTGTTCCCCGTTGCGGACATCCGTGACCTCATGGTGAAAGTGTTGAATGATCGTGGCCCCAAAGTGATGTCCTATTCCAAGGCCGAGGGTGAGCCTTTTCTCAAGGAAGAGCTGATCAAACTCATGGCTGCTGATGGCGTCCATGCGGAACCGGAGAATATCCTGATTCTGACCGGCTCCCAACAGGGACTGGATATGTTGCCCAAGGCCTTTTGCAATCGTGGCGATGTGGTGTTCGTGGAAAATCCCACCTATGTGGGGGGCATCCAGTCATTCGCCAATTACGGTGCCAAAATGGTGCCCATTGAGACGGATGAAACCGGCATGAATCCGGAAGCCCTGGAAAAAGAGATCCAGGAGTGGAAGAGCCGGGGCGAAGGCGATCGGCTGAAGATGATCTACCTGATTCCCGATTTTCAGAATCCCTCCGGAGTGACCATGTCCGTGGAGAATCGGCGCGGCGTTCTGGATGTGGCCGCCCGTCACGGACTTCTGGTAGTTGATGATGCGCCCTATCGCTCCCTCCGTTTCGAAGGGAAAAGTCTCCCCTCCCTGTATACCATGGATCAGAATGGTAGTGTGATCTCTCTCTATACCTTCTCCAAGACCATGGTTCCCGGATTGCGTGTGGCGTGGGCGGTGGCACCCAAAGAACTGATCGACAAAATGACCACCTTGAAGCAGAGTGTGGATCTCTGCTCTTCCGCCCTGTCACAGCATGTGGTGGCCGAGTACCTCAAAGCCGGACTCATGGACAAATATCTGCCGGTTTTCATCGCGGATTACCGCGCCAAACGCGACATCATGCTGAATGCGATGGATGAATTCATGCCCAAGATCGACGGGTTGAAATGGACCCGACCCGAAGGTGGGCTCTTCATCTGGATTACTCTTCCCGAAGACATGGATGCCACCGATCTGTTTCACGCGGCGGTGAAAAAGGATGTGGCTTTTGTGGTGGGGACGGCTTTCCATCCACACGGCGGGCTGAAGAACTGTTTCCGTCTGAATTTCTCTTTCGGTGAATCGGATCGGATCAAGGAAGGAATCGCTCGACTGGGAAGTTCCCTGGCCGAATTAGCGAAAGCCAGAGGCTGACCGGACCCGGCGGCGGTGGGAAGGATTCCCGCGGCTGTACCGGAGGCGGGTGTCATTGTCGGGGAATCCCGGTTAATGGCCGTTACTCCCGCTTCCGGGCGGTTCCCGCCGCCAATACGATGATCCGGAAGTCATGAATGAGATAAAAGGCGATGACGGTGGTTCCGGCAACGATTCACCGGTGTGGGAACTGAACGGATTCAACGCCTGAATTGCGCCGGGGTTCGTCAGAACCGCGGTTGAGGAGGAAGAAAATGAATATTTTTGTATGCATCAAGCAGGTACCCGATACGGAGGCCAGCCTGAGTGTGGAGGGGGGCCGGTCCATACGCGAATCCGGTCTCAAATGGGTTGTCAGCCCTTATGACGAATACGCCATAGAAGCGGCGATCCAGTTAAAGGAAAAGGTCGCCGGGTCAACGGTGACGGCCGTGACCATGGGGCCGGCGCGCGTGGACGGCGTTCTGCGCATGGCTCTTGCCATGGGCGTTACGAACGCGGTCCATGTGGAAACGGATCTGGAAGCGGACCATCATTTTACCGCCAGAGCGCTGGCTGAGGCCATCCGCGGCTGCGGTACGCCGGACCTGATTCTGGCGGGCAAACAGGCCATTGACGGGGATGCCGGAGTCCTGCCGCTTTTCCTTGGAGAAGTCATGGACATGCCGGCCGCCAACGGGGTGATCGCCCTGGAAGTGGCGGATGGCGTGGCCCACGCGGAGCGTGAAGTGGAAGGCGGCGCCCGGGAGAAGATCGAAATGTCACTTCCCTGCGTGGTGGGAACCACCAAGGGCTTGAACACTCCCCGTTATCCTTCACTCATGGGCATCATGAAAGCCAAAAAAGTGGAAGTGAAGAAAATGTCCCCCAAAGATCTGGGGATGGAAGAGACGGAACCGGTACTTCGGGTGGAGTCTCTCTCCGCTCCGGAGGAAAAAGCACCCGGACGTGTGATTGACGGCGAACCGGAAGCAGCGGTCAAGGAACTGGTCCGTTTACTTCGCGATGAAGCCAAGGTTCTCTAGGAGGTCAACATGTCAATGACTGCAGTATTAATAGAAATTCAGAATGGAAAAGTAAAAAAGGCGAGCCTGGAGGCCCTTACCCTGGCGAAAGCATCTGGAAACCCCGTGGCCGCGGTGGCCTTCGGGGATGATATCGCGGGAATCGCCGCCGGCCTGAAGGGCGTGGACACCCTGTTCCAGATTACGGGAGCGGGAGATTTGTATCAACCCGATGTCCATACCGCCACCCTGGTTACCCTGATGGGTGATCAAGGCGTGGATTGTCTGCTGGCCGCTCATTCATCGCGAAGCCGTGACCTCTTTCCCAGAATCGCGGCCCGCATGGGCGCGGCGCTTGTCACGGATTGCGTGGCCGTCAACCTGGCTGAAAAATGTGTGGTAAAGCCCGTTTACGCGGGCAAACTGATGGCGGGGATGAAAGCCGGATCCCCGGTTTCCCTGTTCACACTCCGTCCCAATGTGTTTCCTTCAGCCCTTCCCCAGGATGGGGCGGAACCGAATGTAGTGGCCGTGGCCGCCGCGGATGTGGAACCCCGCACCCGGGTGGTGGAAGTGAAGGCCGGCGAAGCCGGGCGGATCGACCTGACGGAAGCGGAAGTGATCGTTTCCGGTGGGCGTGGGCTGAAGAACGCGGAAAATTTCGCCATGCTCCAGGAACTGGCCGACCTGTTGAATGCCGGTACCGGGGCCTCCCGTGCCGCGGTGGATGCGGAATTCGCCACCTACGATATGCAGGTGGGGCAGACGGGCAAGGTTGTGAACCCCAAGTTGTATGTGGCATGCGGGATTTCCGGAGCCATTCAGCATTTTGTGGGCATGAAAACATCCAAGGTCATCGTGGCCATCAACAAGGATCCCGAAGCGCCGATATTTAAAAAGGCCGACTACGGGATCGTGGGCGATCTCTTCGAGATTATTCCGCTCCTTAAGGCGGAATTGAAAGCCACTCTGGGGTAGCGGATATGGAATTGCGACGGGCCATCCGTCAGCGCAGGAGTATTCGCAGGTTTCAGGATCGCCCGGTGGATCGGGCGATCCTGAAGGACCTCATTGAGGAGGCCATGTGGGCCCCGTCGGCCATGAACACCCAACCCTGGCTGTTTCACGTGGTTTCCGGAGAAAAACGCGAAAGATTGTGCGAAATCATGTCCCGGGCCTTTGACAAGCTGCGTCCCCGGTTGGAGGCCCTCTTCCAGAAACGAATGGTGGGTATGATCAAGGGATATTTCACCAATTTCGGCAATGCTCCCCACCTGATTGTGGTGACCATGGACCCTCTGGACGTGTCGGAATACCAGGAAGGCGCGTCCCAGAGCGCGGCGGCGGCCATACAGAACTTCTCCCTTCTGGCTCATGAAGCCGGATTGGGAAGTTGCTGGATGACGGGCCCGTTGTGGGTGGAAAAAGAGGTGGTCGAGTTTCTGGATGTGCCGAAAAGAAAGCTGGTTGCCGCATTGACACTGGGGTGGCCGGACCAGGACCCGCCAGTTCCTCCACGCAGAGAAAACAAGATTGCGTGGGTGGAATAAATAAACCGATTTTAACTTAATTTTTTTCTTGACAATCCCGAAACTGAACATTACCATTAAGTTGAGTTTTTGATAGATGAAACAGTATTTTGATAATTAAAACATTGCTTTCCCGAAACACTGGGATCAATAAGGAGTGCTGATAATGGATTATCTGCTGAATGATGAACAGAAGATGTTGCGAGATATGGCCGCGCGCTTTACCGCGGATGAAATTACTCCGGTTGCCGCGGAGATGGAAAAAGAGGGCAGGTTTCCTCATGAAATTCTCAAAAAAGCCGGCGAATTGGGGCTGATGGGCATTACGCTGCCCGAAGAGTACGGCGGCGGCGGCATGGACCATGTGGGATACATGTGTGCTCTGGAAGAGATCGGCAAGGGGCTTGCGTCACTGGTTCTGATCATGTCCACCCATATGTCTCTGACCGCGGGCTCAATTCTCAAATTTGGAAATGAAGAACAGAAAAAGAAATATCTTCCGGACCTGTGCAGCGGGAAAAAAGTGGGCAGCTTTTCGCTCACTGAACCCGGAGCCGGATCCGACGCGGCCGGCCTTGCGACCAAGGCGGTTAAACGCGGCGATTCCTACCTCATCAATGGCACAAAACAGTTCTGTACCCTGGATCCCGACTCCGACAACGTGGTGATCCTCTTCGCATTGACGGAACCTGAATTGAAAACCAAGGGAATCAGCGCATTTATCATTGATAAGAGCATGCCCGGATGGCGAGTGGGCAAGAAGGAACATAAACTGGGAATCCGGACATCCACCACTTCCGAATTGATCTTTGAAGACTGCGAAGTCCCGGCCGAGAATCTGCTGGGCGAGGTCAACAAGGGATTCAAGTATGCCATGATCGGACTGGACAGTGGTCGGATCGGCATCGCCACCCAGGCGCTTGCCATTGCCAAGGCTTCCATTGAAGCGGCTGTTTCATACGCCAAGGTGCGGGAACAGTTCGGGAAACCCATCGCCGCCCTTCAGGCCATTCAGTGGATGATCGCGGACATGGCCACCGAATACGACGCGGCCTGGCTGTTGACTCATCGTGCCGCGGTGATGAAGGATATGGGCCTGCGCTTCTCTCGGGAAGCGGCCATGGCCAAACTGAAAGCCTCGGAAGTGGCGTCCTTCTGTGCCGACCAGGCGATTCAGATTCACGGCGGATACGGTTACACGGAAGAGTTCCCGGTAGAGCGCTATTATCGTGATGCACGCATCACCCGCATCTACGAAGGAACCAGCGAAATTCAACGCCTGGTTATTGCCGCCAGTTATCTGCGGGGCTGACCCGGACGGGGAGGATACAATGCAGGATCTGAAAACAATGGAAAGTGAATTCAATCAATACCTGAGACTTCAGTCTCCGCCCCTGGCCATTCGCATGGTCAAGGCGGGTGAAGAGGTGCCGGAAAAATGTCGTCGGCCCTTTGAACACCTGAAGATGAAAATCAATATCTGCCAGGGATTCAGCATGGCCCGCAAGTACGGATGGACCGTGCGCATGGGTGCTGAAGACATGGCCTGCCCTCCGGGCGCGGCCCTGTTTGGCTTCTTTAAGGACACCGATTATTTTGACGCCGGAAACATGGCTGTCCCCACCTATGCCCCGGACCTGGAAGCGGGAAAAGCCATTGAGGCTGAATTTCCGCGTTTCGCCCATGGTGAGTATGAGGCCATCCTGGTGGCACCCATGGCGCGGGCCGCGTTTGAACCTCAGATGCTTCTCTTCTATGCCCAGCCCGCACAGGTGATGCGCCTGGTTCACGGCGCGCTCTATGAAGGCGGAAAAGGACTGAAGAGCTGGACTCAGGGCCGTTTCGGATGCTCCACCGTGATCTCCGTCCTCCAGAGTGGTGAATGCACGTATGGAATTCCCGGAAATGGTGACCGGGTGTTCGCCGGTGTGCAGGACAGTGAGATGAACTTTCTGATGCCCATGAAACGGGCCGAAGGTGTGCTGGCCGGTCTGGTGGCCAACCATAAGGGCGGTACCCGTTATCCGGTACCGGCTTATCTCATGTATCAGGCCCAGTTCCCCAAGAACTATTCCAAGCAGATGGACATCTGGAAAGAACAGGGTGAAATTTGATCGTTGAACGTGTTCCCCAAGGTACCCATAAGGAGTGGGTCCGGGATGGTTACCCTCCCTACGGAACGGGTTCCCCCCCGGTTCCGATGACTGGATTAGGTCGACGCCTCAGTCCCCTCAGGTTTTCGCTCCCGTATATTCACAACTTTCCGGGCTCACTCCTCTCTTCTTCCGTGACGGAGATTCGCGGATGAGGATTGCCGGGAATCGGAAATCCTTCGGCGGGCATTCAATGTCCGCTGGGGATTCCGCCCCGGCAGGTTTTATTTCATTCCCTTCAACCATCCCTTCCCGACTCATCAGGCGTCAGGATCAGGTATGTCCCCAGCGCGTGTGCCACGACGACGCCATCGGATGTGGTGACGCTGGCTTCCAGCACCGCCGTGTGTTGTCCCCGATGAAGCACCGCGGCTTCGGCCGTGATACTGCCGGAAACCACGGGACGGATATAATTGATCTTTGCTTCCACCGTGGCCATGGTTTCCTTTTCTTCCAGGAATCCCACAAGGGCCGCGCCCATCGCCGTGTCCACCAGAGAAAATACCGCTCCGCCGTGCACGGCTCCGAACACATTCATATGGGAAGCGGTTACAGCCATTTGCACCTGAGCCAATCCTTTCCTGGCCATGACCAGGTTCATGCCCAGGTGGCTGAGGAAATGAGGGCCCCGGGCAAAACGCTTCCGCATCATCTTTTCCGAATCCGGGGGAAGCGGTGAAAACTCTTGCATATTTTTCATTGTTCCATTATACGACAGACAATCGGATGCGCCAAAATGATTTTCAGGAGCTCGGATGAATTCATATCTAGGTCGGATGAATACGGCTGTCGCGGCGGTGATCCTTTTTCTGCTGCCTTTTTCCGCGCTAGCGCAGGGGGAAGTGGAAACGAAACGGATCAAACCACTGGCATCATGGGATGGTATCCAACTTAAGATCAAGGAGAAGGATATCTGGAAAGATTTCCGGTTCGGTACCCTGGAAGCCCATGAGCACAGTATGGCTCACCGCGGACGCCAGACAACTTCCATTCAGTGGAATCGGATGAAAAGAGTCAAACTCCACCCCCTGGATAACCGCATTGAAATTGATCTGGTTTCTCCGGATGGAAGCATGGTTCTGGCTACCCTGATGAACTGGTCCCGGTATGATTTTGAAATGATTTTCCGTGACCTGATGCGGTTCCGGGATAAAGCCATGGATGCGGAAGAAAAATTGAAAGCTGAACAAGAAAAAGATACTTCCTGTGATGAAAATTAATTGGAGACAGGGGGAAAATAGTGGAATCGACTAGAGGAATCTGGGGATCCAAGTTCGCGTTTATTCTGGTGGCCGCGGGTTCCGCCGTGGGTCTGGGCAATATCTGGCGTTTTCCCTATCAAGTGGGAAAGAACGGTGGCGCCGCATTTGTTTTAATCTATATCGTTGCGGCCTTTACCTTCGGATTGACGGTCTTTCTGGCTGAGGCAGCCATTGGGCGGGCTACCGGACGCAATCCCGTCTGCGCATTCCGCGCGCTTAAACCCAAAACGCATTGGTACCTGTTGGGTACCGCCGGCGTTGTGATCTGCACCGTGATCCTGTCTTATTATGGCGTAATCGCTGGATGGACCCTGGGTTACGCGGTGAAAGCGGTGGGTGGTGAGTTCTCCCGTCCCCTGAACAAGGAGATGGTGGGCGAAATGTTTTCCAGTTTCGCCTCCAATCCGGGACTGATACTGGTTCTGTTCCTCGCTTTTATTCTGATCACCGTTTTGGTGGTGTCCCGGGGTGTTCAGAAGGGGATTGAAAAGCTGGCGAAGACCCTGATGCCTGTCCTCTTCATTCTGCTGATTGTGCTGGCCGTGCGTGCCGTTACATTGCCCGGCGCATCCAAGGGGCTGACTTTTTATCTGCACCCGGATTTTTCAAAAATATCCTGGGACGTGGCGATGCTGGCCATATCTCAGGCCTTTAACTCAATCTCCGTGGGCGTGGGAATCATGCTGACCTATGGCAGCTACCTGAGACGGAAGGACAATATGGTCAACTGCGGTCTCTGGATCATCGGCCTGGATACTTTAGTTGCGCTTATTGCCGGCCTGATCATCTTTCCAACCCTTTTCACGGTTCCGGGCATGAGCCCCACCGAGGGGCCGATGCTGGTGTTCGTGGTCCTGCCCGTGGTTTTCTCCAAGATTCCGCTGGGGGCACTTTTCGGAGCATTATTTTTTATTTGTGTGGTGATCGCGGCGTTGACGTCCACCATCTCACTACTGGAAGTGGGCGTCAGTTACCTGGTGGACGCCCGAAAGTGGACCCGGGTAAAGGCGAGTTGGGTGCTGGGAGGCGTCGTCGCGGCGCTGGGTATCCCTTCAGTGCTTTCACAGGGAGGCAGTGCCTTCTTTTCCAAGCTTCCCGGAATTGGAAAGTCTTTCCTGGACACGGTGGACCTGGTCTTCGGTTCCTATGGGTTCCTGGTCGGCGCATTGGCCATCTGCCTGTTTGTGGCCTTCATATGGAAGCCGAAGAGCGTGGTGGCCGAGATTGAGCAGGAGGGAAATGTGTTCCGCATGAAAAAGCTGTGGGTTTTTTCCCTTCGCTGGGTCGCTTCTCCCCTGCTGCTGTGGATGTTTGTGTCGAGTTTCTTTTAAAAAACGGCACCATGAAATGTGTGAAATTAAGTCTGAATCAGGAGATGTGAGGTGAGTGACATGTTGAATAGAAATAAAAGTATCGACAACGCCTGCCGCATTCTGCTTGTACGGGCGGATCAACCGAAAGGTGAGCAAAGTAAAGATACTTCCCGAGATGACAATTACTTGGAAACAGGAGAAAAATAATGGAATCGACAAGAGGAAACTGGGGATCCAAAGCCGCATTTATTCTGGTGGCCGCGGGCTCCGCCGTAGGTCTGGGTAATATCTGGCGTTTTCCCTATCAGGCGGGAAAAAATGGTGGCGCAGCTTTTGTCCTTATTTACCTGCTCGCGGCGTTTACCATCGGATTGACCGTATTTCTGGCGGAAGCTTCCATCGGCCGTGCTACCGGGCGCAATCCCGTCTGCGCATTCCGCACCCTTAAACCCAAAACGCATTGGTACCTGATG
Organism: uncultured Clostridia bacterium; assembly: GCA_964449545.1. Classification (GTDB taxonomy): domain Bacteria; phylum Acidobacteriota; class Aminicenantia; order UBA2199; family UBA2199; genus UBA876. The sequence continues at coordinate 13,147 of CAYVBC010000017.1, forward strand.
GGCACCGCCGGTGTCGTGATCTGTACCGTGATCCTGTCCTATTACGGCGTCATCGCCGGATGGACGCTGGGTTACGCGGTCAAGGCGGTGGGTGGAGAGTTTTCCCGTCCCCTGAACAAACATATGGTGGGCGAAATGTTCTCCAGTTTCGCATCCAATCCGGGACTGATGCTGGTTCTGTTCCTCGCTTTTATTCTGATCACGGTTTTCGTGGTATCGAGAGGGGTTCAGAAGGGGATTGAAAAACTTGCAAAGACCCTGATGCCCGTGCTGTTCATTCTTCTGCTCATACTGGCCGTACGCGCCATTACATTGCCCGGCGCTTCCAAGGGGCTGGCTTTTTATCTGAAACCGGATTTTTCAAAGATCACCTGGGATGTGGCGATGCTGGCCATATCACAGGCATTTTTCTCCATCTCCGTGGGCGTGGGTATCATGCTGACCTATGGCAGTTACCTGAAGCGGAAGAACCAAATGGTTAGCTGCGGTCTATGGATTATTTCTCTGGATACGCTCGTGGCACTGATTGCCGGACTGATCATCTTTCCCACCCTTTTCACGGTTCCGGGCATGAGCCCCGCCGAGGGACCGGAGCTGGTGTTCGTGGTGCTGCCCGTTGTGTTTTCAAAGATTCCGCTGGGGGCACTTTTCGGAGCGTTCTTTTTCCTGTGCGTGGTGATCGCGGCGTTGACGTCCACCATCTCACTGCTGGAAGTGGGCGTCAGTTACCTGGTCGACTACCGCAAGTGGAGCCGCATGAAGGCCAGCTGGATGCTGGGTGGCGTGGTGGCCTTGCTCGGCATTCCTTCGGTGCTTTCACAGGGAGGCAGCGCTTTCTTTACCAAGCTTCCCGGAATCGGAAAGTCATTCCTGGACACGGTGGACCTGGTATTCGGTACCTATGGATACCTGGTAGGCGCATTGGCCATCTCCCTGTGGGTGGGTTTCGTGTGGAAGCCGAAGAATGCGATTGCCGAGATTGAGAAGGAGGGGAATGTGTTCCGCCTGAAAAAGCTGTGGGCTTTTTCCCTTCGCTGGATCGCGTCTCCCCTGCTTCTGTGGATGCTTGTGTCGAGTTTCTTTTAAAAAAACAGCACGATGAAATGTGCGAAATTGAGTTTGAATCAGGATATATGAGGTGAGTAAAATGTCGAATCGTAACAATAGCATCGACAACGCCTGCCGCATTCTGCTCGTATTGGCGGATCAACCGGAAGGTTTCAACCTGACGAACCTGAGCCAGAGGATGGGCATCAACAAAAGCACTGCGTACCGCTACCTGTCCACTCTGGAAAAGTACCGTCTGGTGGTCAAAAAAGACAACCGCTACCACCTGGGACTGAAGGTATTCGAATTGGGTAACCGGGTGCCGGTTGTGCGCATGATCCTGGAGCGGATTTACCCAAGGCTGCTGGAACTGGCCTTTCTGTTCAACGAAACGATCAGTCTCGGTGTATTGTCCGATTACGAGGTTGTCATCCTGGAACGGATTGAAAAGGGCCGCAGCCTGGTCAATCAAGTCTTCACCGGGACCAAGGTGCCCCTGTATTGCACCGGACTGGGAAAAGCGATCCTGTCGGTGATGCCGGCGGAGAACCGGGATACCCTGCTGGGAGAACTGCACTTTGAGAAACTGACTCCCCGCACCATCACGGACTCGAAACGTCTGTTGAAGAACCTGGAGGAAATTCGCGAAAGGGGATACAGCATTGACGACGCGGAGTATGAAGAAGATCTCAAGTGCGTGGCGGTTCCGCTGCGACTGGAAGGGTTGGGTTTTTTCGGCGCCGTAAGTGTGACGGGACCCCGATCACGCATGCAGTGTGAACGGGCGGGTTACATCGGGCAGCACCTGAGTCAATCCGTAACCGCGTTCCACCTGGAGATGCGGAAATAGAATGGTGAGACAGTGGGTATAGATAAAAAAAAAGTTTAGAGGGTAAGAATTGACATTCCATTTTTTCATCGTTATTATATGATTAGTTTTTGATAGTTAAAATGAAATTTCAATATATGAAACAAAAGGTTTTTGGTTTGGTTTGCGGAAAGGCTTATTGGGCGATAATCGGATGCGGGTCATCCCAAATCCAGGTCGAATCGCCTGAAAATATTTAAGGAGGTTTTTTATGACTCGCAGAAACAGAGTAATCATGACGGTCCTGGTTTCATTCCTGCTGCTTATCGGCACCCAGGGAATGGCCAAGAAAAAGGCACCCTCTCTCATGGACATGTACAAAACCATGCAAACCATGAAGTGGGTTGATCTGACTCATGCGTTTGATGGAAACATTCCTCACTGGAAGGGATTCGACGGAACCTATGACACCAAGTGCCTCTATCACTATGATCCTGGCGTTGGCTCAGACGGCTACGGCTTCCTGGTACACCAGTACACCCATGTTGGACAGTGGGGCACCCATGTGGATCCGCCTGCTCACTTCATCAAGGGACTCCGTACCCAGGACGAGATCTGCGTCAAGGAAATGGTTCTGCCGCTGATCGTATTTGATTGCCATGAGCAAGCAAATGCCAATGCGGATTACGTACTTACCCTCGCGGACGTAAAGGCGTGGGAAGCGAAGAACGGTCCCGTACCGGAAGGCGCGTTCTGCGCCATGCGCACGGACTGGAGTGATCGCTGGCCCTCAGATGCCAAAATGGCCAACAAAGATGAAAAGGGCGTGGATCACTACCCCGGCTGGACCATGGAAGCCCTGAAGTACCTCTACGAAGTACGCAAAATCACGGCAAGTGGCCATGAAACCACGGATACGGACCCCGGTCTCTCAACCACCAAAGACAACTATGAGTGCGAAGCCTACATTCTGAACCAGAACAAGTACCAGATCGAACTGATGGCCAGCTTGAAGGAAATTCCGGCCACCGGCTCACTCATTGTTGTAACCTGGCCCAAAGCCCTGAAAGGTTCCGGATTCCCCGCTCGTGCGTTCGCCATCGTGCCGAACAAATAAGGGTAACTGAATCGGAACTGAACGAGTTTTAAGAAAGAAAGGAGCTACGCAAATGAAAAAACGCATACTGATCGCGATGATGGCTGT
>CAYVBC010000018.1:0-15810 GCA_964449545.1 uncultured Clostridia bacterium
CGGAAGACCTGGTGCAGGATTCATTCCTGCGGGCTTTCCGCAACCTGGACTCCTTTCGTGCTGAGCGGGCCACTTTCCGTACATGGCTGTATCGCATAACATCCAATTGCTGCCTGGATCATGTCCGCAGACAGAAAACACGCAGAACCCATATGGAACGTCTCTATCTCTTTAACGAGGAAAAAAACTCCCCCTCCATGCACTCGCCTGAGACCCTGGCTTCAAGCGAAGAGACTCATGACCTCCTCCATGCGGCCGTCTCGCTCCTTCCGGCAAAACAACGCATGGCACTGATCCTGAAACACTTTCAAGGATTACCGATCCGAGAAATCGCTCCAATCATGAAATGTACGGAAGGCACTGTGAAGCGTCACCTTTATCGAGCCGTCCGCCGGCTGCGCAAAGAGATGGGATCCAGCCCAAAAGGAGATCCTGATGAAATGTAGAGCCGTAAAGCGGCGGTTGCACCTGCTGTATTACCAGGAGTTAAGTGAACGGGAAGCCACTCTCCTGCGGAAACATCTGAACCACTGCAGTCAATGCCGCAGCGAATACAACGAAATCATCACCCTGCTGGAAGCGATTCCCCACTCCCTTCCGCGTCACTCTCCCGAAAAAGTGGAATCCGACTGGGCGCGAATCCTGCCCGCCATTTCACATTCCACACCCGGGATCCGATCCGTTTTTACCATCCCCGCCCGCATCGCGGCCGCCATCCTGCTGTTCGCCCTGGGCCTGGGCACGGGCCTCTGGTGGGACCGCAATCCCAGGTCCGGAAATGCGCCCACGGCACCAACCGAAATATCAAGCTCCAGATCAGAACTGAACGGATTTCTTGAAGACCTGGAAATGCTGATTCTGGATACCAGCCATAATCCCCGGTCGGTCCGGACCGCCTCAATGGACAACGAACGTAAATATGTCATTGATCGACTCATGTTCCAGAACCGACAACTTTTCCGCAGCCATTCTTCTCCACCTCACATTCACGACCTCTTGGAGGAAACCGCGCTGCTGCTTCGGGAGATCCGGAATCATCCCGACCTGGAAACCGGAGACCCGGACTGGTTGCCGAGAATCATTGAACAACGCCGCCTGCGGGAGAGAATCCGCGCTCTTCTCATTCGAAACAGAGAGGTCATATCCATGGAGGGACAGCGTGCTCCGACTATTTAAATTCTTGCTGATCGCTGTTGCGGTGACCCATTGGGTAGCACCGGCACTTACATGCGGTACTGCACCCCGCGAACAGACTTCATATACCCTTCAGGGAACGGTGACCGACAGCGCCGGTACTCCGGTCATTGACGCGCGGGTTGTCATCGCCAGGGGAGACAAGTCCAGATCAGCCTCACGAAACACTCGAACGGATTCGGATGGAAAGTGGAAGTTCCAACAGGTTAAAAACGGTCAGTGGAAAATCCAGGCCTTTTCCAGGGAAGCCATCTCGGAAATTTACCACGTTACCATATCCTGGCGAAAGAAACCCCGCCAGTTGATTCCCATTCACCTGAAGGTGAACATCACATCCGGGAAAATCCTCGCGGAAGGAAAGAGTCATCTGTACAACCATCAATGGGAAACCGCGGGTAAAGCATTTGATTTCTACTGTCATAACTTTCCCAACAGCCGAAGGGGAGATGAAGCGCTGTTCTGGAATGCATATACCTGTTTCAGGAGAGCACGCACCAGCACAACAAATTCAGACGCCGATCCCTCAGACCTGAGAGAACGCTCCCTCCAGCTGATCTCCCGGCTTCTGAAAGAGCACGCCACCGGCAAATGGACTCAGGACGCACGAATCCTGCGCCTGGACATCTGGTCCGACCAGTTCCGGTCCGGCCATCGCAGCGACCTGGAACCGGTCATGAAGGCGGCGGACCCGAAAATCGAGCCCGAAGTCCAGGTACGTCGCGCGGCCATTGAAATCCTGATTCCCATCAAACCCGGATTCGCCTGGAACGCACTTCAACGTGAATTTTCACAGATGAAGGAAGCAAAACTCAGGCGGAACATCCTGGTTCTGTTTTCCCGCTTTGAGCTTTCAAAGTCCATCCCGGCGCTGAAAGATATCGCGGAAAAAGACCCCGACTCTCTGGTCCGAGCCGGGGCACAATACTGGCTGCATCGGATGGACCGGCAAAGAACAACCCCCCCCGCGGGTGCACTATGAACAGTAACAGACCCATCGGAACGCGATCGGAGAAAAACTCCATGACCAGACGAAACCGTCGACCCTGTTTTTCATTACTGACCGCTTTACTGGTATTGCTAAGCGGAATGGCTTCCCCTTTCATGGGAGCGGACGCGCAGATTCGAGAGTACGTCCAGGTGAACCAGATTGAACTGATTGTCCGGGTTCAAAACAACAGGAAACAGCCTGTCACGGGTTTGACAAAAAAGGATTTCTCCTTAAAAGAAAGTGGTAATCCTGTAGAAGTGACCAGCTGTCTTGAAGTTAAGAGAAGGATAAACGAAAAAGGGGATTCAACCCATCCGGAATCCTTCCGGCCGCCCCGGCTGTTCCTTGTATATTTCTGGGTATGGCAGGACAGTGAGCTGTATCAGAGATATCTGGATTACCTGTTTGACCACATCTTCCGGGAAGGGGACACAATCATCCTTTCGCAACCGGCAGATACACGCGTGATTCAAAATCCTAACGAGATTTCTTCAGTTCGTCGCCAGTTTGAAAAAGACCTGCAGAACTGGACACGCCGACAATCCAGAAACATGGAAAGTATTGTGGAAAATCTGGAATCCATCATGAGGGATTTTATCGCCAATGAAAGATTGTTGAGTGGTCAACCGGGAAGCGGTGGTTTCATGCGGGCACTCAATGTTTTCAAGTCTTCAGTCATGAGTGAATGGAAAGCTTTCCGCAGTAGTTTTCTGGACATTCCCAACCGGAATTTTAAACGCCTGGCCAACCTGCTGAGCACAATCAAACACCAGAAATGGGCCCTCGTCCTCATGCAGCCATCCACATTTCCCACCATTCATCCCAACGCTCTTCTCTGGACGCGACTTGGAAATACGCAACAGGAGGAAGCCCTGCGAAATTTCGCCCTCAGTATGATTCGCATGATGAACACGCCCCATGAACCTTCCACACAGATGATTTCCATCGGACAGTCATTCATTCGTGCCAACGCCACCTTTCATATTATTCGCATGGATACCCGAAAGGATGAAACGGACAAAACGCCGGACCTGGCGATGAGGGAAGTGTTTTCGGATCGGCAGACAACTTTCCAGCACCTTTCACGGATCACCGGCGGACAGGACATCACCGACAATATGCCTGAGAGGGCGATAAAACGCATTGCTTCGGCGGAAGACATCTATTACCGGTTGACATATCGCCCCGCCAAAACCATAGACAACGAATCCCGGGATAAACGACACATATCCATCATCGTGAACCGCCCCGGTGTCACGGTGCATTATGCACGAAAATTACGTCTCAGTGAGGTGGAGGAGATTCATCTGGCGGAATTTCATTGTGACTCGACCCGGCTTAAATTCATCCTCACCGGTTACGCGGTGCGAATGGATCAGGAACAGCTTCAGTCAGATGTTTCCATTCATGTTACGGCTGAATCACCACGGGGGGAGGAGATGTCATTCTCACGACACTTCGACACACAGGAACCATTCCTCGAAGTATCCATGGCCCTCAATTTCCCCCATTCAGGAAGTTACCGTCTCCGCTTCCAGGCGGAAGACCGGTTTACCGGCATGAGTGTAGCGGAAAGCCAGATCATCCAGGTCATCATGCCTGAAACCGCGGAAAGGAAATCTTCAGGAGAAAAAAACCCATGAAGCATCCATCCGGATTATGCATTTTCGGCTTATTCGCTCTCCTTGTGATGACATGGGCCATGACTACTGTTGCGGCCGATGATGAACAGATCAAGGAGTATATCCGGGTCAGCCAGGTGGAATTGATCGTACGGGCAACCCATAAAGATGGCACACCAAAATCCGGATTAACCGACAAGGACTTCAAAATTTTCGAAGACAACGCTCCGGTTCCCATCACCAGCTGCATGGAATTTCACCGCAGCATCGGTACTCTGGACCTGACTCCCGGCCAGAGTGCCGGGAAAGCCGAACCCCGGGTGATCCTGGTCTATTTCTGGGTCTGGCAACAGAATGAATCCCTCAACAAAGCTCTGGATTACCTGTTCCAGCACATCTATCGTGAAGGCGACACCGTAATTCTGATGCTCCCCACATCCTCACGTGTGATCCATAAAGCCACTGATATTCCACGCATTCGTAAAGAATTCAAAGAAAAAATCCTGGAGTGGACCCAACGCCAGGAGCAGGACCTCAAATCCTTGGTCAATTATTTTGAATCCCAATGTGAAGACTTCGTCCCCAAGTTCCGGGGACGAGAGGGGATCGGGGCCGAACCGGTGGCGTTGACTTTCCGGCGCGTACTGGAAGAATTCAAAGGCTCTCTTGAAATGGAATGGCGCAGCTTTCAGCAGCTAAAGCTTGAGGCCAACAACCGCAGGCTCTCCCGACTGGCAAATTCGTTAAAAAGTCTGAAAAATGAAAAGTGGGCACTGGTGTTTTTTCAACAGCCCGTATTCCCGGCCTTCAGCCCCCGCGCCAACCTGATGCTCCGCTTTGACAACCCCGACTACGTGAATCAGCTGCGGGACTTTGCCCACCAGATGCTACGTAAGATGAACAGTCCGCGCAACATCCCCGCTCAATTGAAAGAAATTGAGGAGGCGTTCATCCGTGCGGAGGCCACCTACCAGCTGGTGAAAATTGGTTCCCGCACCAAAGCCGCAGACCAGTCAAAGCACCTGGTCATGAAGGACGTATTCTCTGACTGGCAATGGGCTTTTGAGCGAATCTCAAGAGCAACCGGCGGAAGGATCATCTCAGACAACCAGGTCCACAGGGCTCTTGCACGGCTGTCAAAAGCGGAAGATGTCTACTACAGAATCACCTATGCACCCCGGAAGAATCCGGACGACAAAATTCGCAACAAGCGAAAGATTGAGGTCAAAGTCAGGGATAAATCTCTGAAAATACACCATATCACACGCGTGCGTCTCTCTGACGTGGATGAGATCAAACTCATGGACTTCCAATGCAGCCACAGCAATCTGAACTTCATCCTCTCCGGGTACTCCGTTCGAATGGATTCCGGAAACCTGAAATCCGCGATTCGGGTCTGGGTCACCGCGGAATCTCCCCAGGGAGAGACCATGGAGTTTGAGCGCCAGTTTGACGCAGCGGACCCATTCCTGGAAGTATCCATGTCGTTGAAGTTTCCCCGCCCCGGGTCCTACCGGATCTATTTTACGGCGGAGGATCGGAATACTGGCCTTTCCGTATCCAGGACGGATCGGGTCACCGTGCCCACTGCGGAGAAATAAATATGACAAACACCGGCAGGTGGTTGATCTGCCTGCTTTTTCTCCTGACATCCACGACAACCGTACATGCGGATCGCCGGGTTTCCCAACTTGAAAAAAGCCTGAAGCCCCTGACCGACCTGCTGGAAGCCAGGAATTTTTCAGCGGCTGAGGAATGGTGTGAAAAAGTTCGCTCATCACTGCGCTCCCACGGGTATAAACAACTGGCCGATTATCTCCTGTTCTGGGAACATCCCCATAAGGCCGCTGAATTCTATGAGAAGTCCGGTTACCGCCGGGGATTCAATCGCCTGGGAAAATACTATGTGAGAAACGATGACATGGAAAATGCCCGTATCAGCTTCGCAAAGGGGATCGCCTCCCGGGAGCGATCGCGATTCTATTTCCAGGAAGGGGTCGCCAAGCGGGCCGCGGGCAATCTCCTTGCCGCGCGTGCCGACTATCAATTGGCCCTGGAGGATCTGATCACCTTGATCGGTTCACTGGATTTCATCTTCAGTACGGAAGACGCCGCCTTGCGTCGTAACATCCAGGACACCCTTGAGCTTCTGCCTTCTACACCGAAAGAGAAAAGGGAACAGAAAAAACTGAGGCAAATACTACGCCGGGCAGCCCTGTACTGCAGTCGGTTACACCAGCAGGTGTTTCACTTCATCTGCACGGAGGAGATCTCGGAAACCGTGAACCGCGGCTGGGAATTGCAGGTTAACCCGGGAAACCTTCGTTTCGGTCTCCGGAGCAAGCGTCCGCAGCGGTATCTGAATCAGACGTTTCTCTACGATTATCAACTGATTGAGGACCCGAAGAGCGGACATCATGTGGAATCCAGAACCCTGCTGAAAGAAAACGGAATCCGACGAAACAGGCCAAACGCGCCCAACAAGTGCATTTTTCGAATCTTCCAACCGATTTTTTCACCCATTGAATTCCTTTCTCCGGAATGGCAGACCCAGTACTGGTTCCGGATTATCCGGGAAACCCGATGGGAAGGACGGCCCGTGGTGGTCATTCAGGCAGTTCCCTATGATCCCGACAACCAGCGTACCGTCAGCGGCCATATCTGGATCGACAAGGAGGACTTCAGTATTATTCGCATCCGGATGTCCCCGAAAAGCATTCGGAATTACAACCTGGTCAGACGGGAAGCAGCCCACCGGGGGTTGACGCCGGAGCTGGTTTTCGAAATTCAATTTCTGCAACGAAAATCGGGGTTTCGCTTTCCCACCAGCTGCACCCTCAAGGAATCCTACCATGCTCCGGGCAGATCTCCCTTCGTCCGCGTCCACAGCCAATACAATTACAGTAATTACAAGTTTTTCCAGGTGAACTCCAGGAGTTCCGTACCCACTCCCTCCGAACCCCCCATCTGATCTCCGCAACCGCGGTTGACAGAAAACGCCATAACTGATATATCAGATATCAGTGAGATTGTCATGAAGGGATGGATTTTCAACATCAAGCGCTACGCGCTGCATGACGGACCGGGAATCCGAACCACCGTATTCTTTCAAGGGTGTCCCCTTCATTGCCCCTGGTGTCACAATCCCGAGTCCAGGGCCTTTCCCGACAGTGATATACCGGTACAGGGTGCGGAACAAATATCCATCCCGGTACTGATGACACGCCTGGAAAAAGATCGACTTTTTTACGACCAGTCAGGAGGCGGAATCACCATTTCCGGTGGGGAGCCCCTGGCCCAGCCTGAATTCCTGAGCGCCCTGCTGCTGGCCTGCCGGGAAAAAGACCTGCACACCACGGTGGACACCTGTGGACATGGAGAGCCTTCCCTGACGCTTCCCATCCTTCGGTCCGCGGATCTGGTTCTCTTTGATCTGAAACTCCTGGATTCCGGTCGTCACCGTGACGTTGTCGGCGTAGACACCTGCTTCATTCAAGCGAACCTGGAGGGGCTGTTACACAGTGGCCACCCGGTTCGCCTTCGTTTTCCCCTGATCCCCGGATATACCGATTCCCGGGAAAATCTGGACGCGCTGCGAAGGCTGGTGGATTTCCACATGGAAAAAATTGAGGAGATATCCGTGCTGCCATTTCACCCGGCAGCCGCGCACAAATACCATCAACTGGGAATCCGGAATCCCATGGAAGGGCAATCCCGCGCGATGGACGAGACGGTGGCGGATATTGTCGAGCAACTGCAGGCCGTGCACCCGAAAGTCAGGACCGGAGGTTGAACATGAATGACCGAATCCATTTTTTGCGTGAAGAGGGTTTGAAGGCCGTACCCAGGATCTCCGGAGAGCGTGCCCGCCTGCTTACGGAATTCTACCGTGATTCCGGAATCCGGGGACTTGCGCCTCCGGTTCAACGCGGAATGGCCTTCCGATATATCATGGAGAAAAAGGATCTGTTTCTCGGGGAGAGTGAACTGATCGTGGGAGAACGCGGCCCCGCTCCCCGGGCCACGCCCACCTACCCGGAAATTTGTGTCCACTCTAAGGAAGACCTCGATATTCTTCATTCCCGTCCGAAGGTTTCATTTACCGTGGATGAGGAAACCCGCCGTCTGTACACGGAGGAGATCATCCCCTTCTGGTCCGGCCGGTCCATCCGTGATCGCATGTTCCGCGAACTGCCCTTGGAGTGGCGGGAAGCCTATCAAGCCGGTGTTTTTACCGAATTCCAGGAACAGCGCGCGCCGGGGCATACCGCTGGAGGCAGTCGTATCTTCTCACTGGGTTTTGCAGACATTCTCAGGGAAATCCGGAATTCCATGGAGAATCTGGACTTCGCCACAGATCCGGAAGCCTTGACCCGACGTCAGGAACTCCAGGGTATGGAACAGGCCGCGCTGGGGTTAATCGCACTGGGAAAACGCTACGCCACACTTCTGAAGGAGAGGGCATCCGGGGAAAAGGACTCCCGGCGGAGATCAGAGCTGGAGGAGATGGCCCGCGTCTGCTCCCGGGTTCCGGAACACGCGCCCCAGACATTCCATGAAGCGCTCCAGCATTACTGGTTCGTTCACATCGGGGTCATTACAGAATTCAACACATGGGACTCCTTCAACCCCGGAAGGCTGGATCAGCACCTGTGGCCCTTTTATACCAGTGATCTGGAATCCGGTCGATTGAACCGAGAGCAGGCCAGAGAGCTGATTTCCGCTTTCTGGATCAAGTTCAACAACCAGCCCGCGCCGCCCAAGGTGGGGGTCACCGCCCAGGAAAGCAACACCTACACGGATTTCTGTTTGATCAACCTGGGGGGGGTCACACCGGAAGGTCACGATGCCGTCAACGAATTAACCTACATGATCCTGGATGTAATTGAAGCATTGCGCATCCTTCAGCCCAGTTCCATGGTGCAGATCAGCAAGAAGAATCCCGATCGCTATGTCAGGCGTGCGCTGAAAGTCATCCGCACTGGATTCGGCCAGCCCTCCATGTTCAACACCGAGGCCATCATCGGAGAACTGATCCGCCAGGGAAAAAGCATGAAGGACGCTCGCGAAGGCGGGGCCAGCGGTTGCGTGGAAACGGGTGCCTTCGGCAGGGAAGCCTACTTTCTGACCGGATATTTCAATCTGCCGAAAATCCTGGAAATCACGCTTCATAACGGCCTGGATCCACGCAGCGGCAAACAGTTGGGTCCGGAAACGGGTAGAGCGGCGGACTTCCTGGATTTCCACCAACTGATGGAAGCGTTCCGCCGCCAGGTGGAATATTTCGCGGACCTGAAAATTCGGGGCAACAACCTGATTGAACAGATCTATGCCCGGTCCATGCCGGCTCCCTTCCTCTCACTGGTGATTGAAGATTGTGTTTCCCGAGGAAAGGACTATCACGAGGGAGGCGCCCGCTACAACACCTCCTACATCCAGGGAGTCGGGCTCGGGAGTGTGACCGACGCTCTCTCCGCGCTTTTTCACCATGTGTTCGAATCCGGCACTCTGTCCATGAGGGACCTGCTCGCCATGCTGAAGACCGATTTTTCCGCCAATGAAGCGTGGCGACTGAAGCTTCTGAAAGAAACGCCACGGTATGGGAATGATGAAGAGTCTGCCGATAACCTGGCCGTGGAGGTATTTGAAACCTTTTTTTCAGCCGTGGACGGCCGTCCCAACACCCGTGGGGGCGTACACCGCATCAACCTTCTCCCCACAACGGTACATGTATACTTCGGCAGCGTTACCGGTGCCACCGCGGACGGCCGACACGCGGGCACTCCCCTCTCCGAAGGCATATCTCCCGTTCAGGGTGTGGATACAAATGGGCCCACGGCGGTGATCCGCTCCGCGGCCCGAATCGACCACATCCGCACCGGAGGCACACTGCTCAACCAGAAATTTTCACCGGATCTGGTCCGGGGCCGGGAGGGATTGGACAAACTACTCCACCTGGTTCGAACTTACTTCCGCATGGATGGTCACCACGTCCAGTTCAACATCGTGGATGCCGAAACCCTGAAGTCCGCACAGAAAGAGCCGGATCAGTATCGGGATCTCATCGTTCGCGTAGCCGGCTACAGTGACTACTTCAACGACCTGGGCAAAGATCTTCAGGATGAGATCATCCGCCGCACCGAGCACCGTGAACTATGACCTTCATTGCCGGACACGCCGGTAGTCCTCATTCAGTAGTCAGCAGCCCTACTCCAGGGTCACCGCCACTTCCGGAGATGCCGCCAGCAGTGATCCGTCGGCCGTCAGTGCCTCCACCCGGTAGGTGTAAGCGGTTCCCCTTTCAAGATAGGTGTCGCTATACGCGTATTCCCCGTTATCAAGATCAGCCGGTACGAATTCGTGTATCTCAACGAAACCGCTACCGCCATCACTACGCAGGATCACGAAGCGGGTTACCAGAATCCCCTGGGGATTGTCCAGACCCACGATCAGATTGGCAAAGCTGCGCCGGATGATCCAGGCGCGTTCGGTTTCCACGGCCACGTCCAGGGAAATCACCATGTCCGGGATGTCCACCTGAATCTCCGCCCGGCCGTTCAGAAAATTTTCATCCACGGCCACGGCTTGAAGCCGGTGGATACCCGACTCATGCAGGGTGGTATCCCATTCCAGGGAATACGCCACCGAGGCCGGTGATGTTGGGGAAGTGCCCGAATCCCCCAGGGGAATAAAATCGGAAAACCCACCGGGGCAACGAGTCGGAGTACCATATTCCGGCCATTGGGTCAGATTTATACTCCCCAACAGAGTGCCCGGGCCAAAACCATCATGTACCATCCAATAGAGATTACCATCCCTGCCGGCGCGAAGCTGCCGCACCGCCACTCCCGGTCCGGCCATCTCCACAATGGAGCCATCGCGGGGATCCAGACGCAACAGAACTTCACGACCCCCACGGCGGCCGGCGAATACCGGCCCGCCTTCCATGGGCAGCAGACAAGCCACATCCAGAGCCAGCTCGGCTGACAATCCTCCCTCATGCCTGGTTTCTCCCTGGGCAGTCACCCGCAGGACACTTGATCCGGCCCCGATAAGAGCCTGGTTCTCACCCAGGGGAACGATCCAGTTCACCGCCGTTGTCGGGGCGAGTTGAGTCACCCGGCTTCCCGGAGACAGGATGAACAACATGCCGCTTCTGTCTGCAACCACCAGGGTGCCGTCCGGCAGCACGCGCCACGCCGTCGCTCCCCCGGAGATACGCATCAGGGAAGAAACGCTGTTGTCGGATTGCCGGCGCATGAAAAGAATATTTCCGTCGTGTTCCGCCACGGGAAAAACCAGGCGGCCCCAGCCGTCAAACTGCAGGGCGGGGCTGGTGACGCATCCGGTATACACGAGGCGCCCCTGGGTGGAAACCCCTCGGACCGTGCCGGTGCCGGGTTCCACGGACAGAAGACGATATGCCCGCCCATCTTTCAGAGTCCGGTGATTGAGCAGCGCGAAAAATACCGAGCCGCCGGGAGACGACGCCATGGCGGTCACCCGCAGATCCGGATCCGTCACCGGTCTTACATCTCCCCGATCATCAAGCTTCATCAACATTCCGCCGTCATCCCGAAGCAGGAAGGCGGCGCCATCCAAGTCAAAATGTTGAGGCCCCCGACTCAGGCTTCCGGGAATTCCCGCCCCGATCATTTCGCCGTCCAGCAGGAAATCCACCCGCCGGATCTGCGAATCCGATTCCACCATCGCGGTCACGGTTACGATCCCACCCACCATGGCCCCATCGGCGGGACTGATAATGCTGACCCGGGGGCCCGATAGGGTGGTGAATTGCCGCTCCGTACCGTAGGCGGTACCCGCGCCATTGGTTGCGTAGGCTCGCGCATAATAGGTTGTGGCCGGAGACAGCCCGGTCAATGTGCTTGAAAAGCCGCCATTGCCCCGGCCGTTGACTGTGCGGTTATTGGCCGTGGTGGGACGGGGGCCGGTGCTCCAGCATACGCCCCGGGAAGTCACTGGGCTCCCGCCGTTTTCCACCACATTGCCACCGCACACGGCGGAATCAGCGGTGATTTCCGTTACCCGGAATGTATTGACCGTCGGGGTATGCGTCGGATTGGTGGTAAAGGTAACCGTTTCTCCGTAACTGGTACCGTACATATTGACAGCAAAAGCCCGCACGGAATAAGTGGTTTCCGGAGACAGGTCGGCAATTCCCACGGAAAACGTTCCGGCTCCGCTGCCGGCTCCGGCATGCGAGTCCGCCACGGTGGGAACCGGGCCGGTGCTCCAGCATATGCCCCGGGAAGTGACGGGAGCCGCGCCTTCATTTCCCACGGCGCCGCCTCCAACGGCGGAAGTGGAATTGATGTCGGTCACCGTTGCGGTCGTCACTTCAGCAACTCCGGAAGCAGTGGTAACAAAAGTATGATCCGCGCCGACGCGGGTGCCCACATTGTTGACCGCCACTACCCGGTAGTGGTAGGTGGTGGATGAGTTTAAACCCGACAGAGCCGCCTGAACCGCCGTATCGGTATTGCCCGTAACCGTGGCGGGAGACGCCGCCGTTTCACGGCCGTAGGCCGCGGTCTCTCCAAACTGGAAGGTCACAGTGGTGGAAGCGCCGGCCGCGTTCACCGTACCGTTCAGGGTGGCACCGCTGGAATTGACTCCGGACGCTTCGCCTGTAACCGCAACGGGCAGTCCACCGCCGGTGTAGAAGGTCATGTCCCCACCGTTTGTGGTCCCGGAACCGTTCTGCGCCACCACGCGGTAATGGTAGGTGGTATCCGACGTCAGGCCGGTCAACACCGCGCTTACATGATTCACGGCGTTTCCGGTTACCGGGCTTTCCGCCGCGGTCACCGTGGTGCCGTAGGCCGGGGTGAGGCCGTACTGGAAGATCACCGTGGTGGAGTCGTTCTGGGGGTTTACCGCGCCGTTCAGCGTGGCCCCGGAAGTGGTCACAGCGGTGGCGGCCCCGGTATCGGCCGTTGGCGGCAACGTACCGGTGGTGAAGGTCATGTCCGCCCCGGTGACCGGGACATCGCCATCGATCCAGGCGGAAGCCCGGAAATGGTAGGTGGTGTTGGGACGCAGGCTGCTGAGTATCGAAGAAATCGCGGTGTCAATGGTTCCCGATACCGGACTCTGGTCAGCATAGATCGTCTTGCCGTAGGCCAAAGTCTCGCCATACTCGAAGGCCGCGTTGACGGTATTGCCCGCGGCATTCAACGTGCCGTTCAGGGTGACGCCGTTGGTCCCGACCCCGGTTGGGGCTTCCGTCACAACGGTGGGGTTTTGCATAGTGGTGAAGGTCATATCCTCGCTGACAACGAATGTGCTTGCAAAAAACAAACGGATCCGGAAATGATAGGTCTGGTTGGCAGTAAGCCCCGTAATGGAGCCACTCACCTGCGTATCGGCGGTCCCGCTGGCGGAACCGGGGACTGCCGTTCCGAAGGTTCCGTACGTCGTGGTTGTACCGTATTCAAAAAGGACATTGCAATCGTTTCCGTTGGCGTTGACCACACCGTTGAGAGTGGCTGATGTGGAGAGGATATCACTTGCCGGTTGAACCGTCACCAACGGATCGGAGCTGGTGGTGAAAGTCATGTCCACGCTGGTGGCCCATCCAACGGCATTTTCACCTTTTATCCGAAAATGGTAGGTGGTATTATCGGCCAGCCCAGTGATGGTCTTGCTCACCGGCACGTCCACCCCTGAGCTCAGCGGACTCTGGTCTGCGGTCACGGTTGTACCATAAGCCGTGGTCAGGCCGTACTCGAAGGTAACGACGGTGGATGAATTGTTTGGCGTCACCAACCCGTTCAGGGTGACCTGGTTCCGGAGGACCTCCGTGGCCGGGCGGGTTTCCACACCCGGCGTCGCGTTCACGAAAGTGCTGAAGGCTTGATCGGCTCCGAAGGTGGTACCGTGGGCGTTCTGACCCACCACACGATAGTGGTACGTCGTGTATGGGGTGAGGCCGGTGATGGTCTTG
Source organism: uncultured Clostridia bacterium (assembly GCA_964449545.1). Lineage (GTDB taxonomy): Bacteria > Acidobacteriota > Aminicenantia > UBA2199 > UBA2199 > UBA876. Next base: position 13,772 of record CAYVBC010000018.1, read on the forward strand.
CTCACCGCAGTGTCGGTGCTGCCCGTCACCGGGCTCTGGTCGGCCGTTACGGTTGTGCCGTAAGCCGTGGTCAAACCATACTGGAAAGTGATGGCGGAGTTCAACCCGTTGGCGTTGGCCGTGCCGTTCAGGGTGGCTCCCGAAGTGGACACGCCGGACGCGACGTCGGTGGTCACAATCGGTGCCGCCTGGGTAGTGAAAGTCATGTCCCCACCATAGGCAACACCGCCGTCGTTCTCAGCCATAACCCGGAAATGGTAGGTGACACCGGGCTGGAGAGAAGAAAGGTTCAGAGATACAATCGCATCCGCGCTCCCGGTAACCGTTGAAGGCACGGCGGCAACGGTCCGGTCATAGGCGATGCTCTCGCCATATTGGAAACTCACGGTGGAGCCAAATCCGTTGGCGTTTACGCTTCCATTCAGGGTTGCCGTTGTGGAGGCCACGCCGGTGGCGACGTTGGTGACGGCCGTGGGAGGCACCGCTCCGGTGGTGAAGGTTCTGTCCTGGCCGTAGGTTGTTCCACCGGCACTGACGGCTATAACCCGGAAATGGTAGGTGACACCGTGGTTCAGTCCGGAAATTGCCTTGCTGACCGCCGTATCGATGTTACCCGAAATCGGGTTCTGATCAGCGGTTACGGTGACGCCGTAAGCCATGGTTGGGCCGTACTCGAAAGTCACAACGGTAGACGTGCCGTTGGCGTTCACCGTGCCGTTCAGGGTGGCCGTGGTGGTGCCGATTCCCGAAGCGCCGGCCGTCTCGGCGGCCGGCGCCGGCGGCAGGGTCGTGAAGGTCATGTCCGCGCCATTGGTGGTACCCGAATCGTTTGTGGCCACCACCCGGTAGTGATAGGTGGTATTTGCAGTCAGCTCGCCTATGGCCCTGGAAACCGGCGTGTTCACGATTCCCGCAACCGGACTCGGGGAAGCCGTCACAATGACGCCGTATGCCGTGGTCAATCCGTATTCGAAGGTCACCGTCGTAGTCTGGCTGCCAGCATTCACGATGCCGTTCAAAGTAGCAGACACGACATCAACGCCAGTTGCGACAGCGGTTGTCGCCATGGGAGCGGATCCGCCTCCGGGGGTGAACGTCATGTCCTGCCCGTAGCTGGTGCCTCCGGCATTGGTGGCCGCCACACGGTAGTGGTAGGTGACACCATCAGTCAGTCCGGTCAGAGTAGCCGTGGCGGGCCACGAAGAATTCAAATTGGTGGCAATGGGGCTTAAGACCGAAACAATGGTAGATCCATACCCAGCGGAGGTACCGTACTCGAAATGAACAGTGGTCTCACTGCCGCTGGGGTTGACCTGGCCGTTCAGTACCGCCGAATTGGTGGTTACCGCGGTGGCTGGATTGGTCAATACGCTTGGCGGGGGAAGCTGGGTGGTAAAAGTCATGTCGCTACCGTAGGCAGTGCCCGAAGTATTGGTGGCCACTACCCGGTAATGATAGGTGGTGTTCAGCTGCAATTCAGAGATTGATGCGGATACGGCGGTTCCCACACTGCCCGTCACTGGGCTCTGGACGGCCGCCCAGGTGTATCCGTAGCCGGTATCCGGTCCGTATTCGAAATACACCACCGCGGAGATGCCATTGGCATTGACCGTGCCGTTCAGGGTAGCGGTAGTTGAACCGATTGAAGTCACCGCGCCGGTAACCGCAGTCGGGGATTGAGCGGCCAAAGGAGTCATGGGCAACAGAACGACTGCGGTCAGAATCAAGGGCAGTACATGCATAAAAAGGCGGTGATTTTTCATGGCATCTTCCTCCAGATATTTTACAGGGGTACGCGGCCGACGAAGTCAACCAACACAATTTCAAGATTACGCTCCGACAAAAATATTGTCAATCCGGAGGTATTGAAATCTTCTGTTTTTCAAATCACTCAATCCGTCGTACTTCTCCACCCCTCAATCATTCACCTTCCATGTGATATACTTCTTCCATGTCTACCCCAGGCAATACGGACCAGGAAGCCCGAATCGACCGCTGGCTGTGGGCGTCCCGGATCTTCAAATCCCGATCCCGGGCCA
>CAYVBC010000019.1:0-1625 GCA_964449545.1 uncultured Clostridia bacterium
CGATATACTGCTTGTCATATTTCTTTACGCCATCCTCTGAAGCCTTCAGCTCCCGCGCCTGGCGGATCACCTGTTCACAATACTCGTAGGATTTCTCAAGATCAGTTTTAGTGACATTGTATGAGTTGGCCAGCCAGAGATTCAGGTTAAGCTTGTTTTTCGGGTCAAGGGAAGGCTGAGCAAGTGCTTTTTCTCCATACACTATGGTTTTTTCAAACTGTTTCAACTGGTAGGTGGTTAACGCCAGGTTCAGATACAGAAACTTGGTGCGTTCATCCTGATCCTGACCGAATCTGTTCTCATAGTCCTGCAGCAGTGTAAGTTTCGCTTCCAGATTGTTTTCCTGGCTGATCCTCGCCCACGCATCCTGTTTCTCGTCTGCCATGAGGAAAAAGGAAGAGATGACCATAATGATCAATAGTAAGATAAGCTGCTTTTTCATGAACAATCCTCCACTGAATCAATGAAACCTGTTTCAGTTTCATCTTGAAGGATATTATAAATGGACCTTTAATTAAAAGTCAAGCCGCGACTTGTGAAACAATCTTGATATTTACCTATGGGTATGCTAAGTTGAGATTTAATTATTACAGGTTTGTTCCGAGCTTTTCCCAATGGCCCGGCAATCCCGAATCAGATGGAGAGGATCATGAAAAAAACCAAAATCAACCGTGCCCATTATGAATTGAAGGGAAAGATGGTGGACTTCGCGGGATGGGACCTCCCGGTGCAATACTCCGGGGTGAATGAAGAGCATCTTGCGGTACGAAAAACCGGGGGCCTATTCGATGTAAGTCACATGGGTGAAATCTTTTTTTCAGGCCCGCAGGCCTTGGATGCCATTCAATACATGACGTCAAACAACGCGGCCAAACTGAAACCCGGCAGAATTCAATATTCCGGGCTTCTCACTGAGAATGGGTGCTTTGTAGATGACCTTCTGGTGTATATGCTTGCGGAGAACCATTATCTGCTGGTTGTCAACGCGGCAAACCTGGACAAGGACTACGCCTGGATGTTGGAAAAAGCAAGCGGATTCAACGTTGAAATCCGAAATGAAAGTGCCGAGTATTCCCAGATTGCCATCCAGGGACCGCGGGCACAGGAACTCCTTTCCGGCTTTACCGGCGCGGACCTTCCATCCATTTCCTATTATCGTTTTACGGAAGATACCGTTCAGAATGTCCCGGCCATTGTTTCCCGTACCGGGTACACGGGGGAAGACGGTTTCGAAATCTATTTCAAGTCGGATGAGGACTTTGCTTCCCAACTGTTCCTGAGCCTGGCTCACCGGGGAAAGGAGATGGGAATCATTCCCACCGGCCTGGGCTCCCGCGACACCCTGCGCCTGGAAGCCAGCATGGCTCTCTACGGGAACGACATCGACGACTCGCACACGGTACTGGAAGCCGGCCTCTCCTGGATCCTAAAACTGAAAAAGGGAGATTTTATCGGACGTGAGCCGTTGCTGCGTCAGAAGGAAGCCGGAGTTTCGCGGCGCCTCGTGGGTTTTGAACTGATGGAGCGGGGGATCGCCCGTCATGGATACCCGGTGCTGATCGGGGGCAGACAAGTCGCTGAAGTCACCAGTGGCACCATGGCGCCCTTCCTTCAGAAGGCCATTG
>CAYVBC010000019.1:1725-15413 GCA_964449545.1 uncultured Clostridia bacterium
CAAGTCGCTGAAGTCACCAGTGGCACCATGGCGCCCTTCCTTCAGAAGGCCATTGGCATGACCTATCTCCCCGCGGATCAATGCGAGCCGGGAACCCGGTTTCACATCCGCATCCGCAACCGGGACGTCTCCGCTCAGGTTGTTTCAATGCCTTTTTACAAACGGGAGAGCTGAACCTGAAGTTACGTGAGCAATAACATAAATTTTCCGGAATATCCGGGACTGTGTAATGCCAAACCAATCAACAGGAGAATAAAATGAGTGTTGAAGGTCTGAAATTCACCAAGGATCATGAATGGATTAAGGTGGAAGGTGATGTGGCTGTGATCGGTATTTCCAACCATGCCCAACATGAACTGGGCGACGTGGTATATGTGGAAATTCCCGCGGTAGGCGACACCATCAGCCGTGGAGACGCCATGGCCAATGTGGAATCCGTGAAGGCAGTCAGCGATGTGTACGCGCCTGTAAGCGGCGAAATCGTTGAAGTAAACGCTGGACTGGAAGATCAACCGGAACTGATTAACAAGGACGCCGAAGGAAATGGATGGATCGCAAAAATCAAGATCTCGGATCCAGACGAACTGAATGAATTGATGTCCCCGGAAGATTACAAGAAATTGATTTCCTGACAAGGAGACAAGGATGAGGTACCTGCCACTGACGGACTCGGACCGTGAGACCATCCGACACTGTTTGGGTATACGTGAAACCAGCGAATTGTTCGCCGACATTCCCGCCGCTCACCGATACCCTTCACAGAAGGATATCCCGGAAGCACTAAGCGAAAACAAGTTACTGGAAAAATTTAGACAACTGGCTGCCGCCAATACCCATGAATCCTACAGCTCTTTTCTCGGAGCGGGCGCCTATCGACACTTCATTCCTGAAGTGGTCAATCACCTGAGTGCCAAAAGCGAATTCCTGACGCCGTATACACCCTATCAGCCTGAAGTCAGCCAGGGAAGTCTCCAGGCTATTTTTGAATACCAGACGATGATTGCGCAACTGACCGGCATGGATATCTCAAACGCCTCATTGTATGATGGCGGTACCGCCGCAGCGGAAGCTGTTTTGTTGATCCAGCGGAAATCCAGGCGGAACCGGGTCCTGGTCGCGGAATCCCTTCATCCGGAATACCTTGAGATTATCAAAACCTATATCCAGAACCTGGATATGGAGATTGAGCTGGTTCCCATGGAGCCGGAATCCGGAACCGTGGATATCGCCGCGCTGAAAGACCTCATGGATGAAAACTGCGGAGGCTTCCTTTTTCAGTCGCCCAATTTTTTCGGGCTGGTGGAAGACTCGGCCGCGATCAGTGAAACCGTTCATTCATTCAAAGCCTACTCAGCTCAGGTTGTAGCCGAAGCGATCTCTCTGGCATATCTGACCCCTCCGGGAGAGACCGGAGTGGACATTGTGGCCGGAGAAGCGCAGAGCATGGGGCTGCCGCTTGGATACGGCGGTCCCTACCTGGGTTTCATGGCCACTGGTGCTCAATTCCTGCGCCAGCTCCCGGGGCGAATCGTGGGTGAAACGAAAGATGTGGACGGGAAAAGAGGATATGTGCTCACCCTCTCCACACGTGAGCAGCACATCAAGCGGGAGAAGGCCACTTCCAACATCTGTACGAACCAGGCATGGTGCGCCGTGCATGCCGCTATTTACATGGCGGTCATGGGTAGAGAAGGAATCATGAAGATCGCCCGCACCAACCACCTGAACACGGCATACTTCGTATCGCGGATTTCCCGCATCAAGGGCGCTCAAATTGTATTTAACAAAAACTTCTTTAATGAAGTGGTCCTTCGTATTGAAAATTCCGATGTGGAAACGCTTCTGTCCGCACTGGAGAAAAAAGGAATCATTGCCGGTATTCCACTGAAGTGGTTCCACGAGAAATTTGCGGATTGCCTGCTTGTCAACTGCACCGAGATGCACGGCAAGGAAGAGATTGACCGCCTGGTCGAGGCAATCGGAGGTATCCAATGAACACTTTCCCTGATCTGATGTTCGAAAAAAGCCGCCCGGGAAAAGTCGCTTTCTCCTTTTCCTCCGATCCTCTGCCCGGCACTGAGGATACCGTGGAAGCCCGTTTCAGGCGCGATGACATCCCCGGATTCCCTCAACTCTCGGAGGTGGAACTGGTTCGTCATTACACCAACCTGGCCCATCTGAACCATTCCGTGGATTCAGGATTCTATCCTTTGGGCTCCTGTACCATGAAGTACAACCCGAAGATCAATGAAACCATTGCTTCCATGCCCTCTTTCACCGGGGCCCATCCCTATACGCCTCACCACCTTGTCAAAGGCAACATTGAGATCATGCGGACCCTGGAGGATTGGCTGAAGAAAATCCTGGGAATGGCCGCGTTTTCTCTATCCCCGGCCGCGGGTGCCCATGGAGAGTTGACCGGAATGATGGTGATCCGCCGGTACCTGACCAGCCTGGGTAATCCCCGGCGGATCGTGCTGATCCCTGACTCCGCCCATGGGACCAATCCCGCTTCAGCCCATTTCGCAGGCTACGAGGTCCGGGAGATTCCCTCCGGCCCTGATGGGGTTGTGGAAATCGACACCCTCAAAGCCAACCTGGATCCGGACGTCGCGGCTCTCATGTTAACCAACCCGAACACCCTTGGTATTTTTGAGCGGAATATCTGCGAAATTGCAGATGCCCTTCACGAAAACGGCTCTCTACTCTATATGGATGGTGCCAACATGAACGCCCTCCTGGGGATCGTACGCCCCGGTGAGTTGGGCGTTGATGTCATTCACCTCAATCTGCATAAAACATTTTCCACCCCTCATGGGGGCGGCGGACCCGGAGCGGGCCCCGTTGGCGTGGCCAAGCATCTTCAACCCTTCCTTCCCTCCCCGACCATCCCAGCTCAGAATGATGCGCCTCCCCGTTACCGCAATCCGGAAGGTATCGGCAGGATCAAGAACTTCTACGGCAACTTCCTGGTCATGGTGCGCGCGCTTGCATACCTCATGTCTCTTGGCCGCGAACACATCCACCGGGTGGCCGAGGACGCGGTACTGAACGCGAACTACCTCCGCTGTCGCCTCAGTGAGATCCTTCCCCTTCCCTATACTTCACGCACACTGCATGAGGTGATTTTCTCAGATGAGGGCCTCCCGGTCACCACATTGGACATTGCCAAGCGCCTTCTGGACCACGGCATCCACCCCTTTACAATCTACTTTCCTCTCATTGTACACGGTGCCATGATGATTGAGCCCACGGAAACAGAAAGCCTTGAAACCCTGGACCACTTCGTATCCGTGATGGAATCGATCATCAGGGAAGCGGAGAACGACCCGGAACTTCTCCGTAATGCACCGTATACCACTCCCCGGCGGCGACTGGACGAAGTGCTGGCCGCACGTAAACCAAGGCTTAAATGGGAGCCGAAACCACAGGAATAACCTTATGAGCGTACAAGATATCATCCTCAAGCTGCAGGAATTCTGGTCATTAAATGGATGCACCATCGCATCCGGATACGACGTGGAAGTCGGGGCCGGAACAATGACCCCCGACACTTTTTTCCGGGTACTGGGACACCAGCACTGGAGGGTGGCCTACTGGCAACCTTCGAGGCGTCCGGACGACGGTCGTTATGGAGACAATCCGAACCGGGTTCAGAAGCACAACCAGTTCCAGGTGATCCTGAAACCCATTCCGGAAGATGGCCAAAGCCTGTATCTCAACAGCCTCTATCACCTGGGAGTGGACATTCGCAACCATGATGTCAAATTTGATGAAGACAACTGGGCCTCTCCCTCACTCGGTGCCTGGGGTGTCGGCTGGCAGATCATGTGTGACGGACTCGAGATCTCCCAGTTCACCTATTTCCAGCAGGCTGGAGGTCGGGAATTAAACCCCAATTCCCTGGAGATCACATATGGCGTGGAACGACTGGCCAGCTTTCTGGACAACAAGAAGAACATCTATAATCTGGAATGGGGAAACAAAGTCACCTACCATGCGCTTCGCTATGAGGAAGAACGCCAGTTTTCAAAATACAACTTTGAATCCGCCCATATTCCATTACTCCGGGAAACGTTCCGGTTATATGGTGAGGAAGCAGACCGCCTGATTGAATCCGGACTGTATCTGCCGGCCTATGACTACCTGTTGAAATGTTCTCATACGTTTAACATTCTGGACGCACGCAAAGCCATTTCGGTTTCGGAACGCACCTCCCTAATGGCCAGGATGCGCGACATGGCTTCAAAAATTGCCGTTTTGTATCTGGACAAGGTCGAACCACAGGACGTGGAAGGGGAGGAGATTGAAAATGGCTGACTTTCTATTTGAACTGGGTGTGGAAGAAGTCCCCGTAAGCGAGGCCCCGTCCATCCGAGACCAGCTTGAAGCAGCTTTTCGCGAAGAATTGGAAGTCGAGCATATTTCAGGAGAGACCGTCGAAGTCGCGGCCACAAATCGGCGATTCATGGTCTACATCACCGGCCTTCCCGAAAAAGCGGAGGACCGTCATGAAACATTGACCGGACCCTCCAGGCGTATCGCTTACGATGATTCAGGAAATCCGGCAATCCCACTGTCCAAGTTTCTGGAAGCCAACGGAGCGGATCTGGAAGATGTTCAGGAGGTGGAAACCGCCAAGGGTGTATACATGGCAATCTCCCGCCAATTGCCGGGAGAGCAGACGATCGAAATCCTGAAAGAGATCATTCCTCGAATCCTGGCGGGCCTGACCTTCCGCAAGGCCATGGTATGGAACCGATCCCGAATCCCCTTCATCCGTCCCATCCGCAATATTCTTGCTCTTCTGGACAATGAACTCATCGAAACCCGTTTTGCCGGAATCAGTACTTCCAGGGAGATTGACGCGCATCCACTGCTCGCGGAGGATCGACTGGAAATCAACTCATACAGGGAATATATAGAAAAACTGCACAAAAATTTCGTCATTCCCGGAGAAAAGGAACGGGAAAAAATTATCCTTCAGGACGCGCTTTCACTGGCCGGAGACATGGATGCCGACTTCGAGTTCGATCCTGAAATGCTTCACTACTATGTATTCAATAATGAATACCCCGTGGTTTTCTCAGGCACTTTCGACCGCCGTTACCTGAGCCTGCCCCAGGAGATCATTGCCGAGTTCATGCGCAATGAAAAAAAGCTTCACCCCATATATGACTCCGGCGATAGACTGATGAACCATTTCATCGGTGTCTCCAATGTCCCCGATGAGCATCGCAACGTAGCCGAAGGGAATGAGAAAGTGATTCAGGCGACCTTTGAGGATGCGGTCTTTTTCTGGGAAAGAGACCGGGAAACAGATTTCAAGAGCTTGAGTAAGAGCCTGGAAACCGTCATTTTCCACAAGGGACTGGGCTCATTTCATGAAAAATGCGCCCGTCTTGAAGTGCTGGTGGAGCATGCCTGCAAACTGACGGATAACGCACCTCTTCTGACGGACCTCAAGGAAGCGGCGGGAATGTGCAAAAATGACCTCTTAACGTTGATGGTGGGAGAATTCCCCTCTCTTCAGGGGGTCATGGGCGGCCTTTACCTGCGCGAAACAGGAGTTCCCGAACCCCTATGGAAATCCGTGTATCGTCACTATGAACCCCGGGGATTCACACCGAAGCCCATTCAACACCTGGGTGGCGGACTCCTCTCCCTGTGTGACAAAATGGACAATATCTGTGCATTCCTCTCCAAGGGAATCCGGACCTCCAGTTCCAGCGATCCCTACGGCATCCGCAGGGATGCCAATGCCATCATCAAGATTGTCCTGGACCTGAAACTTGATTTTGACCTGGGAAAACTCATCGACCGCTCCTCGGTTCTCCTGGTTTCCAACGACAAACAACGCCGCGAATTGATCGAGAAGGTGGCTTCCCTTTTCACCATTCGCATGGAAAATCTAATGCGGGACAATCTCTCCATCCGTCACGATATCGCTTCCGCTGTTCTCAGTGGGCACTCCATGTGGCTCTTCCGCCTGTTTTTGAAAGCCCGTGATATTTCCACTTTAGTTGGCACACCCTCCATCCAACCGCTGATCATTCTCCACAAACGGCTGAAGAACATTGCAAAAAGTGTTGAAACTTCATCCGGAGGCGTAGCACACGACCTTCTCCGGGAAAAAGAGGAAAAGGTCCTGTTCGAAATTCTTACGGCAACCCGGGATACCATTGACCAACACCTTCAGGCGCAGGAGTATCTGTCCGTGGTTTCCGAAATTCTGGAGATGAAACCCATCATCGACGATTTTTTCGACAATGTCCTGGTCATGGCAAAGGAACCGGAGTTGAAGAACAACCGCATCTCACTGGTCCGTGAAATCGATGAGACTCTCATGCAGGTGGCTGATTTTACACGCATCGTGGAAGTGGACTGACCGCCGATCCATGCTTCTCCGCATTTTTTTATGAAATGAGCCATGAAAAAACCTCAGCATACATTTGAATGCGCGGACTGCGGATACCAGAGCCCCAAATATTACGGGCGCTGCCCCCGCTGTGACACATGGGGATCCCTGGTGGAGATCATTCCCCAGGCGGCCGCCAGCAGCACCCTGCCGGGAATCAAACCCATTCCGCTTGCCCAGGTGGACGCTACACGGACTACCCGTCATTTCACCGGGATTCCCGAACTGGATCGGGTCCTGGGAGGCGGATTCGTCCCTGGATCCGTCATTCTCATCGGCGGTGAACCGGGCGTGGGGAAATCCACGCTTCTCCTGCAGATTTGCGGGCAACTTGGGGAATCCAAAGGCCCGGTTCTCTACTATTCAGGAGAAGAGTCGGAAGCCCAGATCAAGTTACGCGCGGATCGTGTATCCATTTCTCCGGACGGCATCTCCCTTCTTGTCATGGGGAAACTGGAGGATCTTCGGGAATCCATTGATTCCTTGAAGCCGAAAGTTCTCATCGTGGACTCCATTCAGACATTGAACGCTGGAAGCGGTTCCCTGGGAACTGGTTCCGTGGCATCCATGCGTCACGCCACAGCGTCACTGATTGAAACGGCAAAGTCCCTGGATCTGACCGTCTTCATCGTTGGGCATATCAACAAGGAGGGTCAGATCGCGGGCCCGAAAACCCTGGAGCATATGGTCGATGCGGTACTCTATTTTCAGGGAGAAATCAAATCCGACCTTCGCATTCTACGTACCGCGAAAAATCGCTTCGGCCCGGTGGATGAGCTCGGGGTCTTCCGCATGAGCGCCAAGGGGCTGGAATCCGTGGCGGACCCATCCTCCCTGTTTATTCACAGACGAGAAAACCGGGAACCGGGTGTCAGCGTATTCCCGACCTTGAGCGGTCAACGGGCACTTCTTGTGGAGATTCAATCTCTTGTGACAGAGAGTCCTTTCTCCGGAAATCCCCGCCGGATTTCCGTTGGATTTGACGGGTACCGCACAGCCATGTTGATCTCCGTCATTGAAAAGAAACTGAAAATCCCCTTCTACCAGCATGATGTTTTTATCAATGTTACCGGTGGTTTCTCTCTGCGCGATCCCGCGGCCGACCTTCCGGTTCTGGGCGCCCTCCTGTCCAGCAGACAGAACATTCCCATGCCTGAACCGGGAATCATGATTGGAGAAGTGGGACTTACCGGAGAGATTCGTCCCACGGGATTCGCCGCCCCGCGAATCCGGGAAGCCATGCAACAAGGGATGAAAACCTTTATCCTTCCCCGCTCCCAGTCAGGGTGCCCGAAAAATGCAGGGATCACGGTACACAGAGTCGGTGATATCTATGAATTCTACCGAATACTGAAAAATCCCCCCCACTAGAACGACTCGTTCAGAGATTTTTCCAATCTGCTTTTGAACTGTCGCATCCAGGCACTTCCCGGATTCACGGAGTCGTGATTCAATACCAGAATATGGAAGGTGCGTTGATTCCACTCAATGCGGGAGAAGTAATAGGAGATCCCCTCCAATCCGCCCACAAGTCGAGGGAGGAGATCCCGACGTTTTTCCGACGAAACCACGCACATGGAACGCTTCAATTGCCTCAGGATCCGGGAACGGAAAATTAATTTCTGTCCACTTTTCCGATTCGCCTGGTCCACGGCGCGGGCGCATAAAGCCACAATTTCCACCAGCAGGTCAAAGGGAGCTTCTATGCGATACAACTCATCAAAACTGAAAAATATATCCCTTACCAGGATCGGACTGACTGTTTTCAGTGTGTCGAACAATTCGTTCAGAACACGGATGTCAATTTCACGAAAGCCCTGATCGAAGTCTCTAATCGGCCCGATCTCCGTTTCAATCTTCTGCCTCAGTGCGGAAAAAACCTCCTTAACAGAGGAAAACTCTGAAAAAGCCACATTCAAACGCATGATTTCCACTTCCACCTGATCCTGGTATCTCTTGGGCGGGAGGCTGGAAACGATTTCCACCCCTTTCAAGGATTCCAGTCCGGTCAACAGGCGGTGATGAAGTCCAGGTTCGCTGTTCACAGCTACGATAACCAGTTTGATGCTGATGGCAAAATCCGTCTGCCGCTCCACGCTCATCAACACCTGAGTCATTCGGGTTCGCTTGAGTTCAAGCATGAGAAAAGGAATAATGGCCCTGGCATAATGTTCAAACCCGCCAATGGACTTGATACGGGAGAAGGGCTTAGAGTACGCCATGCTGACCAGTTTCATCAATGAATTTTCCAGGCTCTGAATCTGACCTGACTTCAGCGGAGCCCCATATCTATCCACAATTTCAAGCCGATATACCAATACGCCCTGATCGTTGACAAAACTCTTGTGGTGTTTGAGCATATACCCGGGAACCATGAAATTCAAGGTATGCAGGAAATCCTCCACGGACACAAGCCCTTCACGACACACAAAGGTGATTCCGGTCAAACGTTCATATCGAGTCTGAAAGTTCCGTATTCTGATAACCTCCTGAACTTCCCCCTTGCGAACGGACTCCTGAAAGCGATGGTTATCGATAATCAGATCCGCAAGCATGTTCACTGAACGCTCTTCCATGTATTCGCGGCTGCGGGAGGAGACGAAATGAAGAACCTCCCCTCTTTCTCCCGTTAAGGCATCGAGATCGGATTCCCGATAAATCCGGCGAATTCGCGCAACAATGGCGCTGTATATTTCAAACTTTACCGCTTCATCATCCAGCAGGAGAAATTTCCCCTCACTGCCTATGGCTGCCGTGCGAATTTTGCGCAGTAATTTGTCCTTCTCCGTTAGAAATGCCTGGTATTCTTCATTGGTATGCACTGTAACGGCAAGGATCACCAGGGCAAGGGTTTTCCCCTTGTACTCAACGGTAAAGGCCTTCAGGAAGTTCACATTCCGGGTGGTGTGGTGAATAATGCCCAGGATCGAGTTGGACATCCCCGGCCAGTCCTCTGCCAGCGCGCCAATGGCAAAGGTGATGGGAAGTTCCTTCTCGCCGATCTCTTCCAACAAGATAACGACCTTTTTCCGTGATTCTTCGTAGACGCTGGTCAACTGGAGAAGCAACGCCCGCTGCATCTCCAGGGGAAAAGTCTGCTGCGATTTAAAAATCAGATCCATGCGTTGAAAAATCTTCTCCCGGGGAATCCGGACACCCTTATCCGCCAGCAGTTTTTCAAGACTGAGGATTTCTTCCGAATTCAAATCGCCACGCATACGAAGATTGTAGAGCAGGGGAATGGCAATGTCAAAGATAAGATGAAACTGAAAAAATGTAGAAAAAGCTTTGAAAAGCAGATTATACTTGACTTTTAATTTTCACTTTTCTATCATATGCTAAAGGGAGGACATCATGAACAAAACTGAACTGGTTAAAGCAATCTCAGAAAAGGCCAGCTTGAAGGTCTCTGATACTGAAAAATTGGTCAACGCTTTCATCGACACAATTTCCGATGAACTGAAGAGCAAAGGAAAGGTAACCCTGGTGGGTTTCGGCACTTTCAGCGTTTCTCATCGTAAATCCCGGACAGGAGTCAATCCGAAAACCGGCGCCAAGCTGACCATCCAGTCCAAAGACGTTCCCGTTTTCAAGCCCGGGAAAGCCCTGAAGGACCTGATTAACTGATTCCCGGCGTAAAACCGGGTTTCCAGAGAATCTTGGAGGAGATCCCTTTGCGGTTTCCTCCAGTTCCCCCCCCCCGGATAACAGTATTCTTACGTTATACATCTGTTGCTTTCTCAGAGCGTCAATTCCCGGTGCTTTGGAGAGGGTTATAAACGTTAATTCACTTCCACGCTGGCAGGAGGTGGAAGCGAGACCTCAATCACGCTGCCATCTTCAGCATACGCTTCGAGGCTTGAAATGCGCAATGGATGGTTCCCCTTTTCAGCGAACTTCACCTGGATCTGAGCCACCATGCCACGCTTACGGGGAGGCGTAAAGGTATAACCGAGATCAAAACCATCCGCTGTAAAATTCTTCAAGACCTTGGCATTCTCGGATGTCAGAAATTCAGTATTGATCCCAACAATTTCCGCTCCTCCGGAAGCAATATCTCCAGCCATTGAAAGCCGCGCCACCGGTTTTTCCATGCCCGAAAGTCTCAGGGAATAGAGAACCGGAGTGCCCACCTTCACGCGCCGTGAAGCCGGGGTCAGAACAATTCCCTGACCACCGGACCGTGAAGCCGCGGGTTGAGGCCGGGCGTTCGGGGGCCGGGTCCGAGAGGCCTCCTCCTGACCGGCACTCCCGCCTCCTGTTGCGCCCCCGGAGAAGGAATTCATCCATATAGTGGATCGATCCCCTTTCAGTATTCTGGGTCGCCGGATCACCCGGGGGGAAATGGAAAAGAGCAAATCCGTCTGGTCGATGTTCCGGTTCTGGTTGCCGAAGAGTTTGCCCAGAATGGGCAACCGCGAGATGAAAGGGATCCCCTGCATGGAGTTGCGTTCCTCATCCCGGATGAAACCTCCGATCAGGTTGGTTTCACCCTCTTTCAGCCGAATTGTATTTTTAATCTCACGCTTGCCCATCACGGGGAACTGGTCCACGTAACTGGTCACAAAGGTCATGGATAACTCGATCTCCAGGGTCACCTCGTCATTCTGGTGGACGAAGGGAGTGATTTTGATCTCCACACCGATCTCCTCATAACGGTATGTGGTCACCGGTGTGTTGTTTACCCCGCCCGCGGCAAAGGACTGGAACTGAGTCTGTGGAATGGGAATTTTATCTCCCACCATGAAGGAGATCTCCTCCCCCTGGATCCCTCTCAGGTTCGGCTTGGCCAGAAGTTTGCTGTCACCGGTGGTTTCCAGCAGACTCATGGCCACACTGGGAACAGTCATGAAAAAATTGGTATCCCCCAACCGATCCATCCGGAAGGTCTGGCTCACCGCCCCGTCACTATCCTCATTTCCCATGCTCAGTTCAAACAGTGAGGAACCAAAGTTGGATCCGATTTCATGCAGCAGGTTCCGGTTCACTTCCAGGATCTGCACATCCAGCTCCACTTCCGGTTTCGCTTTGTCAACCTGAGACAGAAAATGTTCAATCCCCTGTAATGTTTCAATATCCGCTTTTACGATCAGGGTGTTCTGAGGCGCATGTTCCTGAACCGTCGGTCTGCTCTCGCGAAACACACTCATGATTAACTTCTTGGCTTCTTCCGCCTTCAGGCTGGACAGCGTAAACACACGAACGCCATTCAGCCCGTATGCACGGTTTTTATAGGGGGAATCGGCATATACCAGGAGAGTGGAAGGATCCAGTGGGCGGAACTTGGCGCCAGCCACAAGGGCCAACTGGTTCAACACCTGATAAAAACCCACATTGTCCACATCCAGGGAATACACAAAATCACGAAAATCCTTGTCAAATACAAAGTTAATGCCGAAGGAACGCCCCAGAGCTTTGAATATTTTTGTGATCGGCATGCTGCGCAGCTTCAGGTTGACTTTTTCATCCGGGTTGACCGTCAATTGAACGGGGGGCTTAATCCGGGAACGAAAACCCTCCGCTTCCTTCTCCGCCTCCCGACCCACGAATTCATCCAGTTCTTCCTGCAGTTTGCGATTTGCTGGAAATACTTCCAGAGCGGATCGATATGCGGCCACGGCCTCGTTATCTTTTCCCGCTTCCCGTAAAGCTCTCGCACGATAGAGATGGGCGTAATACCGTTTCATTCGCGTCCGCAACAGGAGCATACGGTATTCCGCTTTGGCCGGATATTTCCTGGCCATTTCCGCGAAGTAGGCCTCCGCTTTATCGTATTGTTCTCCACGGGCATAATTCAGCCCATGCTGGACGCGCTCATGGTGCATGGAACATCCGGTACTCATCACCATCCCGGCAACCATTACGACACATATGGAAATCGCCTTGAAGGCCATATTATTTTTCATTCTCTTCTACTCCCTGAAACGGCACCACCACCGGGTTCCCTTCCACCAAAACGGTGATGCTCTTCTTATTCAACGTCTGAACCTGGACTCCGTCCATGATCCACTCGCCCTCTTCCACAATAAAATACTCTCCATTAACACTGAGTATCCCGGTGAGGCGATTGTTTCTATGGATGAATCCTTCAAAAACCATGACGCGCCGAATCCGGGTCTCTTCTGGTTTCGTTCTTCCTTCTTCAGGTTCAGGCGTTTTCTTCATTGCAGGAATCGGGCGCCCTGATTCAGCTCCCCGGGAAACGGAGGCCGGGCGCCCTGGCATGAAAAGATCCCGTTTCACCGAAAGTTCTTTCGAAGCTCGCTCCAGACGTGAACTGTGGACGATCTCATCGGGCATCAACCCCATGCACGACAGGAAAAAGACCATGCCCGTCAACCACCGTTTAGCGTTCAAAAAATGCCTCCATCGAAAAATTGCTGATGATCCCCTCTCGTGTTTTTCGCATCTGGATCGACTTAAGGTATACCATCTCCTTCTGCTGTTCAGTCTGATACACAAAGCGCTTGATCGCCGCATAGGGACCGGACAGGGAAAACTCCAACGTGACGCGCTGGAGGCGGTTCTGAACCGGACGCATGCTATAGGTGAACTTCAGGGTCGTTAAACCGCTTCCGGAAATTCGTCGCTGCAACTGATTCCGGAAATCGGGAAATTCATCGAAAGAGGGGATTGTTCCCTGATTAAAGCGTTCTAATTCAGCCGGAACCTGTTCCCATGCCTCTTTCTGCGCTTCCGTTTTCCGCAGGGAATCCCGCCTTGTTTCCAGAGCGGCAAGTCGCGCACGCGCAGTCCGGGCGGATGCGCGCTGGGCCCTCATCACTCCGTGCGAAAAAATCCAGAAAAGAAGAGCGGAGATCAGTATCCCCATCACAACCCAGACAAATATCTTGAACCGTTTCATGTCAATATCTCAACGTCAGGGAAACCCGATAATTTCCGTTAGGATCCCGAGTCTCGCTGTTCACTTCCAGGTGGAACCGAGCCAGTTGCTTATAACAGTCGATGAGATCGGAAAAACGCGCGGCGAAAATTTCCATGTACAGGCGTTTTTTTCGATCCTGGTTCAGGCGCAGGCTGTTGAGGAAAACAGGGGATGGAAGTGTCTCTTCCAGAAGGCTCATTCCCTCCACAAAAGAATATGTTTTCCGTTCAATCAATGCATTCGCGAAACGAACACGGCCATTCCAACGCTTTTTCGAAAGATCGATTTCCCGCTTCAACGCTTCCATCTTCAAAGCGTACTCACCTTCCGGAAGCCGTTCCATTTTCATGGCATCCAGCTCCATCCTGGAGAGGGCGGGCTTAC